>JAEELO010000116.1 GCA_016282705.1 Candidatus Gastranaerophilales bacterium
AATTTGTCAAAAAATTGAACAATAAAAGGTTGTTCTTTAAAATCACTTTTTAATGAAAAAGGCTTTCCGTCTCGATTTACCCTTACTTTGTAATAAAACAGGGTATCAAAAAATATATACAAAGTAATAAACAAAACAATAAATTCAAGACAGAAAGCCAAAATCATGAAAAAATCCCTCTTATTATTTAGCGAACTTTTTAATAAGTTTCCAAACAATGCCGAGACCGAGGATTGTTAATCCAACGGGCACAACGATCGGAAGAGCGGAGTTAATGCCGTTCATCATACCGTCAAATGAATTTGCATTGATAATGTTTCCCCAGTTAAGAGAAACAGGATCAGAAGCGGTTGCAATTAAACCTGAAAGAAAATGCAACATTGATTTATCCCCCTTTCTTTCTTCATTAGAAGAATATTTTAAAAAACTTTATTACTAAACAAACCAAGAGAAAAACGAAAACAGTAAAAGCAACAAAATCTAAAAAATAGATATTCGCAAGAAGTCCGTTTATTGGTTCTGAATAGTCAATCGTTTTTGCTTCAATATTAGCCAATCTTTCATTCATTTCTTGAAGAATAGAAGAGTAATCTATAACTTCAGTTTCTTCAAGATCTTCAGTTTCTTCATTTTGTTCAAGATCTTCAGTTTCTTCAAGATCTTCAGATTCTTCAATTAATAATTCTTCATTTTCCATAATTTATAAACTCTAAAAAATCATTTTTACAATAATCGTAAAATTTACAATTTAAACATAATTTTTCACATCTAAAATCCTTATATTTTGGATTCATTTTAATTAAATAAAATCTTAATCGTTCAAAAAATTTTTTCATAATGTTAATTTTATTTAGTTTACATAAATACCTTAGGAAGCAAAGTCTTTTGCCTACGAATAGGCAAAAAAACAAAAAACGGTTTACATAATTAGTTTACATAAATACCTTGAGGTTTTCTGTCTACTTCCACAAGTAAAAAAACAACTGTCAATCCGTTGTTCTTGCTTCCGTTCTTGCACGCTTGACACCCCTCGAATGTTTATTCCGACATTCTTCCAATGGATCGAGAATTACTACAAACTCGCCAAAGCCCTGTATTTTGTTTAAGCGGATAAGAGACCGCTCGGCAATACTGCCGACAATATAAAAATATTGCATATTAATAAATTTGCGTTTTTAATGCAGTGTAAGAGTGAATAGAGAAAGCCTCAACACTGCGTTAAAGAATAATTGAACGCAAATTGTTTTTTATATAAGATAGGACAAGATGTGCTTTTTCTTTTCCTTTCTTAAAATTAATTTAATGATAATAAATTTTAAATAAATTGTCAATAAAATGTGCCACCAAAAAAAAATTTTTTGCTAATTTCGTTCCTCATTAGCAAAAAATTTTTTGATTTTTTTTTTTTTCTCACTTAAAAATCAAAAAAAATAACAATCCTCACTTCGTGAGCCTCTTTATTTTTTTTTTATTTATAAGTGGTTTGGGTTTGGTGTCACTTTCCGTTATTCCTGACAACTTTCGTTGTCAAAAAAACTTCTGTTCTGATGAAGAAAATCACGGATCAAGAAATTTATTTGATTATTGGCGGATATTCCCCGATTGTATGATATTTCTTTTAATTTGTTTAATTCTTCTTCGTCAATCCTGATTGTTAGTTTTACAAACTTATATGAACGATTTTTATATTTCATATTGTCCCCCTTATGGTATAAATTGAGCAATTAAATTGACAATAGCAAAAATGATTGCAAGAACAAACACACCCATTGAGAAATCCCAAACAAAAACAACAAGAGTTTTTCCAACAAAAAAGTATATTCCCTCAAGTATTTTTGTTAAGGTGTATTGTTCAGATGAAATATAACCTGTAATAGTGTTCCAAAATTCAAAATATTCGGATACTGTTCCAAGTGTATAGATCCAATTTAAAAATTTTATAAATACATCAACTAATAAATTGATCATTTAGCCTTTCCCCCTATAATTCCACCAAGTAAACGCATACCACCAACAAAACATTCAATCATAGTGAAAACCCACAAAAAAGGTCTATATGTCGTTCTATAATCTTTTAGCCAAGTAAAAGAAATTTCCGAGTGTATGATCTTGTGTTCGGAATCCGCAAAAGGATTTTCGAAATCTATATATAATACAAAATAATCTCTTTCTTCTGCATTGTTAAAAATTGCCCTTATATCTTCGCAATTTTCCATTAATTCATCATATTGACTTATTAATTGACAATTTGCAATTTGTTCTTCGTATTCTTCTTCGTCGAAAGGGTGTATAAATAAATCCGCAAAATCTGTGAAGCCGTCATATAGATCTTCTAATTTGGAAGTAAAAGAATCGATTTTATTTCCAATTTGTGTAATAACATCATTAATTTTAGATTGTATTCCCGACAAAAGATCTTGTGCGGTTGAAGTTATACGGTCAAGAACTTTTTGAATTGACCAACGAACTGTATCACTAATGAAATTGCCTAAACCCTCAATAGTGCCTTTAATATTTCCACCAAACCACACAAAATAATTAAAAATGCTTTGTAATGCGTTTTCAACCGTTGAATTATCAAAAGTAGGAGCGTTTGTCCAATCGGGATAATAATCTGCACTATCAGGCTTTTCCATATCATCACGAGCCGTGTCACCGTCAGGAACTGATATACCGTCATCATATAAAAGCACAATTTTTGCGGTTTGTGGATTATTATTTGTTATAAGCATAAAATTACTTATATAATCCGTTGTATTATCATAATTGCTTGATATTAAATTTTGGAAAGCACCCATAGACCAAGAGTTTTGATATGTCCAATTATCTTCCAAAATTTGAAAAAGTGTATAAGTGGGAGATATACTACCGTATGTATATAATGAAAATTGATATAAATTGTTAGATTTTTCTGCATAGACAAAACCTGTATTTACAGATTTTGGCCAATAACAAACATAAAAATTTTTCATTCTTCCATTATATCCAGGTGCATCACCACCATATACAACAAAAATATAATTGTTTGTATCGTCAAAAGTTTGAGCAATTTTATTAATTTGATTTTGTGTAAAATGTTGGTTTTTGTTTTGTTCCATAGGAAAGAAGTCCTGATCTGAAGCAGCTTGAGACCTAAAAGAAAAAAGCACCCAAAACAGAACAAGAGCACAGAAGAGCAACACAACAATTTTTAAATTTTTTTTATCATTTTTCATCTTTTCCATTATTTTCAAATCTAACAAAATTTAATCTATATTTATATAAAAACCGAACATCTGCGAAAGTATTAATAAATTCTCTTAATGTTCCGGTGTGTTCTACATATTTATTTTCTACCGGAGACCAATAAGTATATAACAAATCATCATCAAGATTTACAAGATCCATACATTATGCCCCCTTTTTTCGTTTTTTCGTTTCTTTTTTTTGCTCTGTATTCGTCGTTACGAGTGGTGGAACTAACTTTTCATTGTTTGCGATTCGTTCAATCGTTTTATTCGTATCGTATAAGTACCTAAGAACTTCGTCTTGAAAGAAAATATAAAAACCTCTTAATTTTTTCTTTAATGCGTTTCCCTCTTCATCAAATTCAGGTTGAAAACGAACTACAAGACCAATAAAATCAAAAAAAGTGTAACATCTTCGCCATTCACCCGAGGCACATTGAATCCTTATTTGACGATCTAATTGACTTATAGATTGAGCCGTTCCGAGTATAAGCCTTTTAT
>JAEELO010000017.1 GCA_016282705.1 Candidatus Gastranaerophilales bacterium
TTCATTTGCACTCCTTTTGTTTTGATATATAAAGCATTTTATCATGTATAGGAAAAAGCAAATTAATATAGTATGATTTATACATCTTTATGCTATAATGTTTCCGGATATAAATCTAATAATTTGGAATTTGGAAAATAAGCTGAAAAGAGATATTTAATGCCTAAAATATCCGTCATAGTTCCTGTTTATAATACAGAAAAATATCTTCCGGCGACTTTAAAATTTATTGCCGAGCAGACATTTTCGGACATGGAAATTATTTTTGTAAATGATTGTTCTACGGATAATTCTCTTGCGCTTCTTCAGGAATATGCTTCAAATGATAAGCGAGTAAAAATTCTTAATAATGAAAAAAATTCAGGTGCGGCAATTTCACGAAACAAGGGTATAGAAGCTGCGCAAGGTGAATATTTACTCTTTCTTGATGCGGATGATTTGTTTGAACCCACGCTCGTTGCGGATGTGGTTGCGAGGATTGAGTTATCAGGTGCGGATATAGTTATATTCAACTATGACAGAACAAACAGCTCTAAAAAAATAAACTTGAAAAAATGCAGAAAGGGAACTTCAAAACTGTATTTTTCTCCGGATGAAATACCGAAGCGAATATTCAATATAGGGCCTCCAAATGCTTTTTCAAAATGTTTTAAAAGAAGTCTTATAGAGAATAATAATATTCGTTTTCAGAATCTGAAATCCTGTAATGATGTATATTTTACCATAATAGCTCTTGCGTTGGCAGAAAAGATTTCCATACTTGATAAAGTGCTGATTCATTACAGAACGGATGCACAAAATAACATTACTTCAAAACGTGGAAGTTATTATGAAAATATAATAAAAGCTATGGAAGAGGTTAAGAACGCGCTTGTTAAAGCAGGAAAGTATGAAAAATATAAAAAGTCTTTTATAAGAGCATTTAAAAATTCAATACGATATGAATATAAATTTATTTCTAAGGAAAACATACCGCTTTTTATTGATTATTGCAAAGAGAAACTGGGGCAAGATTGGTCAATTTATAAAACAGTTACATATCCAACATTAATTCAAAAGATACTCAGACTTTTTGAATGAGTTTAGTGAATTTATATTAATTACAACGATTAACAGCTTATTTTTTTTCCACTAAATGTAGGTTTGATTTTAAAAAAAATATTATTAAACTGTGAGTATAAAGAATTACAAACATAAGGAGACTCACTATGGGTAAAAGATTAGACGGAACATCAATGTTTACGGGGATTAATTCCGGATTTACAAATTCATTTGCACAATTATCAAATCAATACGGCGACGGTTTGACGCTCGAGAATTTGACAAATGCGCTTTCAAACACAGAATTCACTAAAAATGCAGCGAATACAACGTTTGCATCTTATATGACAAATAATTTTAATTCAATTGACTCTGATAAGGACGGAGTTATTTCTGCTTCCGAAATTCAAGATTTAATGAGCCGGATGGCAACACAAGGACTTACAAGAGAACAAATTATGGCATTAGCAGGAAGTTCAGGCATGACATCTTTGCAGGAAACCGTTTTATCCCATTTTGATGATATTGATAAAAATCATGACGGCAAAGTCTCTAATCAGGAAATTCAATCGTACGGAGTTGAATCTGATTTGGAAAAACAAAAAATCGCTGACAGAAATCGCATGGTCAACAGTATGTCAATGTTTTACGGTAATGATACTAAATATGAAGGAAGCCTTTTAGATTACAGATATTTGGATGATGAATCTTAACGGTTTATTTACATTTTCCGCTTATAACTTTTGCTATATAGTGCATAAATATTATAATATCCCAAATTAAGGTACGATTTTTAATATAATACAAATCGTATCTTAATCGTTCTTCGGGAATCGGGTCATTCACGTTAACCTGCTGCCAGCCTGTCCAGCCAGGGCGAACCCAGTTTCTGCATTCCCAAAATCTTATATTATCTCTGTTTTCATCATAAACTTCTTCTCTTACGGGACGAGGTCCTACGATACTCATTTCGCCTTTTAGAATATTAAGCATCTGTGGAATATCATCTATATGGAATTTACGTATCCATTTACAAAACGGCATAATACGTTTGTCATTATGTTCTATTTCGACCAGGTCATCATCAAAACCCTCGTCAACCTTATCTTGATACATTGTTCTAAATTTTACCATTTTGAATGGTCTGCCGAATTTACCGATTCTTGTTTGGGTAAAAAATACCGGTCCGAAGTCAGAAAATTTTATCCCCAGCATGGCTATCAATGTAATAGGTAACGTAACAATAAGAATCACAAGTGCTGCAATTTTATCTAATATTCTTTTTATATGGGAATATAAAATATGTTTTGGTCTTACATAATCATAAAACAACCAGTTTACAGACATTTTTGATACAAAAAGTTTCTTAGTTATATGGGAGTAAAATGTCGGCATTCTCCATACTTTTACGCCCATCGGAATTCCTTTTGCTAAGTCAGTAAGTATATTGGAATCCATACGTGATTTAACGGCAATAATAACTATATCAACGTTATTGTCTTTGATGACAGCTTCCGAATCATACGTTAAACCAAGAA
>JAEELO010000117.1 GCA_016282705.1 Candidatus Gastranaerophilales bacterium
CAGTTGTAGTGGTTTTACCTGCGTCGATGTGAGCGGCAATACCAATATTTCTGATTTTCTCTAATGGAGTCTTTCTAGCCATTTTTCTTTTTCCTTCTATATTTTCGGCGATTTTTCGCCCTACTACTATTTATACTTTTGTGCATAATTGCACACTACGATTATGGCTGTTTTACCAGCTAAAATAATTGTCACATAAACAGGTGTAAATGTAAACATGGAAGGGGGTAAATATAGGGGTATAAAAAAAGAGTAATTATAGGGTTAAAAAATGGGGAAAATAAGTGAAATAGGTGTTATTTTTGTTACGTTTTGTAACAATATGTTTTTTTTATTAAAGATTTTTATTAAAAATGCCGTTAATTCTGATTAAGGATATAAAGAATGGATAAGAAGTTATTATTTGCAAAGATATTTCCCAAAAACAATAGCTTTTGCCTCAAAATTAATACAAGAAAGGTTACAAAAATAAGAGAATAAAATATGAAATTTGATATTAATAAAGTACAAGAATATTTTAATAAAATAAATTTATCCGAAGAGGATAAAAATTATCTTAAAGAAAATAGTCAAAATTTTAATATCAAAGCAATTTTTTCAATTTTTGATACTAATTATGACGGAAAAATATCAAAAGAAGAATTCGAAAAAGTTAGCAAAGAAGAATATAATCAATTTGTTTCAGAATTAACTAAATATAACAAAAAACTCGGTGTTGAGACTAACAACGATAGTATTTGGACTTACGGTCAAATGAAAGGTTATTTGAATCACGTTTTTGATAAAGAGGGTGCATATACAATATGTGAAGATGAGGCTTTCTTTGATAATGTCGGAACGTCATTAATAAAACCGCAAGATAACATTTCAGAGGACAGACAAAAATTTTATAATGAAAAATATAATAATAATCAAATAACAACTCTAAAAGATATTTCTCAAATGACAGAAGAAGAAATTGTTTCAGAGTTGAATGAATATAATATTGATACCGAAAATAAAAAAATAAGCGTATTAAAGCGTATTTTGTCGGAAGAAAGAGAAAACCGTGCAGTGTACGATAGCGGAAGTAACGCTGTTGACGGAAAAATCGGAACTTTTATACAAACAAAAAATAATTTATTATGTTCCGTTCTTGCTGAATTCATGAATATGACAGAAGCTGAAGTACAGGAATTGTATGGTGAAGCAGGGCATGTTCCCGAGCCAAAGACAGATGAAAACGGCGAAAAATATTGGGAAGTCCAATTCCCTTGCGATAAAGGAACTGATACAAAAATTAAAATAACCGAAAAAGAACTGAAAAGCAGGCAAATTACATTTATTGAAAATGATGAAGAACGAACTCTCGGAGGGGTTTTCCCGAGAGGTGACGATGACGTAACACTTTTATCCATGGCTTTTGTTAAAAGATTTGGCACAAGTATTATGAGAGGTGGCGCATGGGCAATGCAAACAAAAACAAAATTTTCTCAGCAGCAATATAAAGATAACCAACATCTTGAATTATTAGGTGATTATTCTAAATTAGAACATTCTCAAGTTGGTATTTTATCTACTGAAGAAATTATTAGAAAAGGTTTGGATTGTAAAAAACTGATTGATGAAAAATTAGATTTTATTCAAAAAGAATACAGAACTATAGCTAAAATGTCAGAAGGTAGAGTTATAACACTAAGCGACGGTCAAAAGGCATGCATATCAGGTCAAGGTATCTTTCTAGAGAACGGAACAGTTATTCAACCCGCGCATGCTATGTCTGTAAAAAAATACGATTCTGAAAATAAAGAAGTAATTCTTATAAGCAATGAGTTTGGCAATTTGTCAGAAGTCAGAGTTCCTGAAGAATTGCTTGTATATTTTGAAACAGCATCACTTGAAGGGACTGCCGGGGTAAAAGAAACTCCTCAACCCGAACTTACAGATTAATTTTTTAACAATTTTATTGATAAAACTCGTTTTTTTTGGTAGCATAAAAGCGTAGAAAAAAGGAGTTTATTATGTTTAAAAATTTAGGAAAAGAATTAAGAGACTTTATTTTACGCGGAAATGTTATGGACATGGCAGTCGGTATAATTATCGGTGCTGCATTCGGTAAAATTGTTGATTCTCTTGTTAAAGACATCATTATGCCTCCAATCGGTTTCGTTTTAGGTAAAGTAGATTTTTCTAATCTTTATTTTACGCTTTACCCATTAGGAGAAAAATATGATTCTCTTGATGCAGCAAGCGCAGCAGGAGCTGTAACTATTAACTATGGTTTATTTATTAATACAGTTATCAGCTTTTTAATCGTTGCTTGTGCAATTTTTGCAATCATCAAAGCAGTTAACACAATTAAGGACAAAGCTTGCAAAGAAGAAAAAGCAGAAGAAGCTGCAACAGAAAAAGAATGTCCTTTCTGCTGCACATCTATTCCTATCAATGCTAAAAAATGCCCGCATTGTACTTCTGAATTGGGATAGGGGTAAATATTTAATACAAAAAATACGTTCAGATTATTTATTTGGACGTATTTTTTTTGTTTTGGAATTTATGTTAAAATTATTATATGAGAGAGTTTAAAGATTTTGAAGAATTTTATAATTACGGATACAGTTTGACGGAAAATATTAAATCAAAAACAAACAATTGCCTCGCAAGTGAAAGAGTAGAATTTGCAAGAAATAATATTTATAAATCAGATTTGAGAAGTTATATAAATATTGGATTTATTAGTAAAAGTGTAATTAATATCCTTGATACAACAAGTAATATCTTAAAATTTTCTGTTGAAAATTTAATAAAAAATTTACTTGTTCATTCAGATGTTAATTTTGAGGATTATAAGAAAATTCCGTTAATATCATCAAAGCCTGACAAAATTGTAAAATCAAAAAACGGATATGATGCAATGTTATTTAAAGCCGATAACAAGTATTATAAGTTAGTCATAAAAACTACAAAAAACAAAGATGAAAATTATATAAAATCGTTCCATTTATTAGAACAGGAACGATATGAAAAATATTAGCCAATAAAAAAGATAGTTTTGATTATGTGGACTTAGCTTTCCCACTGTCACCAATTGGTCCGGTTGCAAGATTTACCGTATCAAAACTATCTATTTATATTATACAAG
>JAEELO010000118.1 GCA_016282705.1 Candidatus Gastranaerophilales bacterium
GCAAGTATATTCAAAAAAGGCTAATCAGCATAAATTGATATAATAATAAAATATATGATAAAATGTAGGAATGAAAAAAATCATTTCTACATTTTTGTTATTATCAATGATATTTACACAGGCGTTTGCTGTCGATTTTGATTCTTCAATAGATGCAAATATTCGAAAAGATTACAAAGTAGATGACAGCCTTCCCCCACTACCGAAAACTGTTCCTACTGCATCTCAGACCACAACGCCTACTGTATCGGAAATACCAAAAAGTTCACATGTTTCCACAGGAAAGACATATACAGTAAAACGGGGAACAAAAGTTACATTGTCATCAAAATCAACTATTTCCGATTGGCTAAGTAAAGGAACAAAAGTGGGATTTGTTGCGCAACAAGGATTTACGACAAAAGAAGGAACAATTGTACCGGCAGGTACATTATTTAGAGGCACAATTACAGATTCACACAGACCTCAAATAACAGGAAACGGCGGACTTGTAGAATTAAAAATAGATGAAATATATTTTAACGGAGTACTTTCAAATATAGAGACAAAAGTATCTATGGCTAACTCTAAAAAAGTATTTTTAAGAGATATCAAAGGCGAAAGACGATATTGGAAAAATTTTTCTAAAGCAATGACTCCGGGGAAGAAAGCTTTTAATGCAACCAGAACTTGTGCTTCTGTAATGGCACCTATTCCGGTTGTGAATATACTTGCAATTGTTCCGTTACTTGGCGGTTCGGTAATATATATTACAAATTTAGTTGCGGCACCTGTAGTATCATTATTTACAAAAGGAGGAAGTCTTTCTCTTCCTGCCGGAACGCAATTTCAAATAAAATTTATCGGTGAAAACCAAATCAACGGCTAAATTTTGATATTATTTTTACATAAATAATATTATAATTAGATTTTTCTTAAATATTAGAGCAGAAGAAAAAATATAAACCGTCCATAACGTAATGGGCAATAAAAACAGGATGCCCTCGCATTGGGGTTTGTTTGCCGTCGTTCGCAGGTTCAGAGGGAGCAACTCTATCTCGAATAAAGTCGCAGGCATGAGAATATATTGTATCAAGTCCTTTGTCCTTGATATATTCAAGTTCTTTTGCTCGGAGTTTAAATCTGCTCCTGAATTTTGATTTTGCTAATTTGTCTAAAATGTCCATAGTATAACATCTCTTATGGTCCCATAAAGGAAATTAGGTTATATCCCTTTTCTTTGCCTACTTTTATCATATATTCCACTCTATAAATAAAACGCTGATAAAAATCAATAATTAGTTCTGCCTCGGTATCATCTTCTGTAGGTCTGTTGTCATTGTATTCTTTGATCTGTTCTTCAGTCCAACCTTTTACATAACATAATTTATGAGTAGCTCGACCTCTTTTCTCTCTTAATTTTGCAGTATATTCATTTTCTCTTCCAGAAGACAATGCATCTATTGTATCTCGAATGTCCTTTAACATACTTTCAATAGAACTAAATGTATAAAAGTTATGTGTTAAATACCACTCAAATCCACTAACATATGATGTTTGTTCATTATCACTACAATTATCAACTCTCTTTTTATTGGCATCAAGCTCATCATCAAAGTACTTATAAAGGAATGGGGTAAGAAATTGGTCAACGTCATCTTCTTCAATTGAAATTTCAGAAGTTTCCATCTCTGCAACATTATCTATTCCATTGGTATCCGAGAAGTCAATAATTCTCACTGGCTGAATCCAAAAATAAGAAGAACTATCATGACCATCAATTATACCAATTTCCTTTTTAAAGATGTCTCTTCCAATGATTGCAATAGCAAGGTCATTAATTTGCATAAGAACTTGCTCATTATCTTGTTTCAGTGCAAGTGAGTTATCAAACAATTCTTTTAATTTTAAATATGATTTATAGGGAATATTTGACTCTGACAAAAAACTATAAACATAATCATCAATTTCTTCATATGAAATATAATTTGGGTAATCTTCTTTTAACAGATTATACAAGTTCATGATATTTAGCTGTGATGGATGACAACACTTCATAAAATCAGTTTCTTTTTGTGGAAATTTACCACCCAGTGCTTTTTCAAGTTCTTTTTCCGTAACATCTGGATAATTAGTGACAGTTATATGATCATTTCCGGCATTTTTATGTTTCTTCCAACTATCATATTTTGTATTATAGATATAGTATAGGTATTCACAACTTGTTATAAAAATCAAATTCTCTTCGGGAAATTTTACCGCTTCAAAATCATCAAATAATTTCATTTTAGCACCTCATTTATTTTTACATTATCAATATAAACTATCACTATGTCAAATACGGACATAGTGGAATACATACAAAATTTTTCTTCGAAAAATTTGTCAAAAGTTGATAAAAATACATCATAATAAAATTTTGATTTCAATTTGACTGTCCGACTTGTTTAATTTTAACTGTCTCTTTATAATCGGGATGGTAAAAATTTCAGAAAAGTATAAAAACACTTTATTATTGATATACAATTCTTTTTGTATTACCCTATAAATAGTTTGAAAGGGGAAATTATGTTAAGAGCAGGAATTGTAGGACTTCCGAATGTAGGCAAATCAACACTTTTTAACGCTTTAACTTCATCAAAAAATGCACAAAGCGCAAACTTTCCGTTTTGTACAATAGAACCAAATGTAGGAGTTGTAAGTGTACCTGATGAAAGATTGCAAGTATTAAAGAAATTAGTTAAAACCGATACTGTAATACCCACAGCAATTGAATTTGTTGATATTGCAGGTCTTGTTAAAGGTGCAAGTAAAGGCGAAGGTCTTGGAAACCAATTTTTACATAACATAAGAGAAGTTGATGCAATTATTCAGGTTGTCAGATGTTTTGATGATGATAATACAATTCATGTTTCAGGAAAGATTAACCCTCTTGACGATATAGAAACAATCAATACAGAACTTGCTCTTGCAGATATGGCTTCACTTGAAAAAAGAATCGAAAGACTCGGCAAGCAAGCAAAAACCGGCGACAAACAAGCAATTCTTGAACATAAAGTATTTTCTAAATTGAACGAACTTCTTGCTGATGCATCTTTTATAAACATAGAAGAACATTTTAAAGATGATGAGTTAGAAGTGGCAAGAAATTCACAATTAATGTGTATAAAACCGGTTATATATGCTGCAAATGTCAGCGAAACCGACTTAGCTACAGGAAATGCATATGTAGATAAAGTTAGAGAATATGCATCAAAACACGGTGCGGATGTTGTAGTAATTTCAGCAAAAATTGAAGCCGAATTAGTTGATTTATCTCCCGAAGAAGCAAAAGCATATCTATCTGATTTAGGTGTATCAAATTCAGGAATAGAAAGAATGATACAGTCCGTATATAAATTATTGGATTTAACAACATTTATAACAGCAGGTGAAAAAGAAGTTCATGCTTGGACAGTTAAATCAGGTTCAAAAGCACCGAAAGCAGCAGGGGTAATACATACCGATTTTGAAAAAGGATTTATAAGGGCAGAAGTTACATCATATAAAGACTTTGTTGATGCGGGTTCCTATACTGTTGCAAGAGAAAGAGGCGTAACTCGTCTTGAAGGGAAAGACTACATTATTCAAGACGGAGATATAGTACATTTCAGATTTAATGTATAAATATTTATAAAAATACATAAAAAAACTGACAAATTTTTAATTTACGAGTTTTTCTATGTATGTTATTATCATAATGTTAATATGAGGAAATAAGGTGAAAGTCCTTAGCCGGAACGCGATCGTAAAGCCGAGATGCTCTCTTTCTTATTAATTGCGAACTCCAATTAATAGACAACACAGCACCATTATTTCCTTAATTGACACAGAAGGATACTAAATGTCATCACCAATTGCAACACAAGGAAATAATAGAGCAGGATTATGTCCGCACGGGCTGCCGCCAACTGCATGTCCTATTTGCAGCAATGGCGCTATGGGCGGGGCGAAGATGAAAGATTCGCCTGCTACTAAACCTATGCGTTCAACACAATGGTCTTTTATGAAATGCTATGCGGCAGGTATGGCAATCAAAGCAAGAGAAGCCAGAGCAGAAAATGCAAAAAACGTATTTGAAAAACAAATTGAATTTGCAAAACAATTAGGACAAAATATTCAAAATCTGGCAGAAAGAATACAAAAAGCCGTTCAAAATATTCAGAACTCACTTCCCTCTATTTTAAAAAATGTTGTCGGGGTAATAAATAACGTTATAATAACTCCTCTTCTTAATTTGGTATCGCAAATCCCTAAAATTATTGAAAAATTTGCACAATTTCAGCAGCGTATAGCTGATTTTATACAGCAGGCAGGTGAAAAACTTGCAGCAATATTAGGCGATATTAAAAATTTTATTGACAGAAAAATTATAGAAAATGTAAAGAAAAGAGCAAAAAAATTTTTCTTGTTTTTTATGTCAAATATAGAAGATGAAAATTATAGAAATGATGACACACTTGCAGTATTCAAAGCAAGAGAAATGAAAAAATTTATAGTAAAAATCTTCACAAAAGTCAAGAAACGGAACAAAGATGCCGATTGAAGCACTAAAAGCACAAGAGCTGAATGCAAAAAAAATCGTTCAAAGAAATGCACAGCCACAAGATATCAATAATACATTAAAAGGTGTTCTCCTCAATAATCATATTAAACAATCCCAAAACGAGAACTACGTATCTTTTGATGAAATAAGAGATTCATTATTAATTAATGAATCAGGTAATTATTATTCAACAAAAAAAGAAATAGCACCAAAACCGGCAGAAGAAAGCTCTTTTAATACGAAAAAAGCACTAAAACCATTATTAATAGGAACAGGTATAGTAATTGCAGGATGTATCGGTGTAACATCTATTCTAAAACATGCTTCAAAAGCAATAACCAAAACACCAAGTTTTGAGCAGCTTCCTGATTTAGCAGTTAATATGAATATCAGAGAAGAGCCCGAATTCGCATTATATAGAGCAATAAGAGATCCTAATTCCAGAAATATTTTAGGTGCCGTCGGTGTATTCCTTATGAGCGGCATCACGCTTGCATTGAAAAATTTTGTTGAAGGAACGAAAGATATTTGGTTAAAAAAGCAATCTGCAGATATTGAAAAGAATTTGCAGGAGAATTTAATATCCGTTGAAACAAATGCATTTTCAGGCAAATTAAATGTCGTTAATAACTTAATGGATAAGAATGCAAAATATTTTGACAGTGTTATAAACAAAAAGGGCAAGAAAAATAATCCTTTCGGGAATTTTGAAAGCTTTTTATCTTTTAAAGGAGAAGCTGACAATAAAGCAGAAAATAATGAAGCAGAAAAGAAAATAAATCCGTTAAAGAAAAATTGGAAATATCTTGCTATAACAGCAGCAATGATAACAGGTGCCGTAGTTGCGGGGAAATTGAGTATAGCAAACCTGAGGAAAACAGCAGAAGTAACAAATGATTTTGCAAATAATTTTGCAGAAAGAACTATAGATACAATTAAAAATATGAGCCAAAAAAGAGATAAAGCTGATATTCCTCAAATTACAGAAATGCTGAAAAACATTTCAGCAAAACCATCTTTTATACGTGAAGTTGCTGCAAAATATAATTTACCGGAAAAAGAAATTCAAGGAATGATTGATACCGTTGAACAAGCAAAAAAGACAATTTTCGCGGATGCACCACTGGCTCTTGGCGGTATTCCTAAAAAGATTCAATATTATTGCTATATAGATGAAGACAGAGGTCATTTATATAACTGGATTTTGAACCCCAAAAATAAATTTACGAAATATATATTCCTTGCATTTACATCATCAAGTGTAGGCGGATATCTTTTTAAAGAAATTATGGATGCTACAAAAAATGCAACAGTATTAAGAGAAAACGCAAAAACAGATTTAAACTTAAGAAAAAGACTTGTAGATGTTGAAATTGCGAACTTTAAGTCAAAGAAGGAAAGTGCAATACAGCCGTTAATTGATAATTTTACGAAACAAGCAAACTCAGGAACAAAAACACAAGAAGAATTAAAGCAGCTTGCGGATAATATATTAACAGAAATTAAGAACGGTCCTCCATACGTTTATTCATAGGAATTTAACATGCAAATTATTAATAACAATATACAAAATCTTGTTTTAAGACTTGGCAGTGATGTTTCATTTCCTAATGCACAAAGAAATTATTGCCTTTTTAATGAAGCAAGGACAAATGAACTTGTAAATGCAGGAGAGGCCGCACTTCCTTATATTGATACATTTTTGAAACAAGCATATACAGAAGAGCAAGTAACTGATAGCCTTCAAGTAATTGACAAAATGCTTGATAAGGGTGTTAAAGGCATAGACAAAATGTATCCGACATTCGCCCAATTTAATGATGTAACATCACCAAACGTACAAGTATTATTAGCAGGAATATACAGAAAAACACTGGTTCCCGATGCTTTTGGCCCGTTAAATAAAATGTTAATAAGACAAACGCTCACCCCTAATTCACCGTATTTTGACCCAACGGAAGAAATAGGCGGAGCAATAATGGAATATTTAAAAAATCAATCTGCAATTAATTCGGCACAAATAAATAAAAAAAATTAAAGTATAATCATATTCCGATTGCAAATGCGACCTTGTGTGGTAAAATGAACATATAATATGTTAAAGGGGTCACAATTTGTTTGAAAAATTTACTGAAAAAGCTATAGATGCAGTTAAATCAGCCCAAATATATGCAATAGAGTTAAATCATGAAAAAATTTATCCCGAACATTTGCTGCTAGCACTTCTTAATGATCCAAACAGTATTATAGTTAAAACTTTTGCCGTATATAAAATAGAAATAAATCAACTTAAACAAGAAATAGAAAAAATATTAAATAAACGTGCAGTTGTAAAGCCTGTAGAATTTGTTAGTTTTAGTGACTCTTCAAAAGATATATTTAACAGAACAATAGATATAGCAAGATATATGGGAAATTCATATGTAAAACCCGAACATATATTTCTTGCAATATGGGACTATCCGAAACTGGAACTTACGGAAGTTTTAAAAGAAAAAGGGATTGATATAGATAAAATAAAAGAAATGTTTTACAATATCCTTTCTTCAAAGAAGTCTCATAAAGTAAAACATCCTGAAATCATAGAAAAAAGAAGAAGAAACGACAGAGCAGACAGTATAATTTCAATAATAGAAAGCGCAGATAGTGCAAAAATTTTTGACAGAGCAATTGCAAAACTTTCCACATCACATTATGAAATTTTAGGTACGGAACAAATAATGCAATCAATATTGGAAGATACCGAATCGGATGCAGCTAAAATTCTGGCAAATTTCGGAGTTACTCCTGAAACATTTTCGTCTAAACTTCAAGAAGTTTCTTCAAGACAAGCTGAATTTGAAGATAAACAAATAATTTTTACACCAAATGCTCTAAAAACTCTGGTTACGGCTTTAGATATAGTAAGAGAAGAAGGAAATGCTTCAATTCTTCCCGAACATATTATTTTAGGTATATTAAAAGCAAAAAAAGGAATAGCATACAATATATTAAAAGAATTGCATGTTAATGAATTTTTACTAGAAGAACAAATACTTCAACCTATAGAAAAACAAGTTAATGAAACATTATATATAATGAGACTTGCAAAGCAGGAAGCAAGAAGAATAGGAAATAATGTAGTAGGCAGCGAACTGATATTAATGGGTATAATACTAGAAGCAAACAGTATTGCAGCAGAAGTATTACGAGATTTGGGTGTAAACGCAAAAGATGCTAGAGCTGCTATAAAAGAATTAACAGGAATTTCTGAAGATTACAACAATTCGGAAATCACATTCAGTCAAAGGGCAAAATTAATATTGGAAGATGCTTGGAACATAGCTAAATCGCAACAAAAGACCAAAACAAGTGCAGATGATTTATTAATTGCAATATGCAATCAGCCGGATTCAGTTGCGATGAGAGTTTTAAGCAAACTAGGGGTTGATGTACTTGAAATCAGACAAGGAATTAAAAACAGAATTACAAACGGCAGCATTTGAGCTTCTCGTTCCGGCAAATAATAAAGAAGTAGCAATCCAAGCAATAAAGGCAGGTGCGGATGCTGTTTATATCGGTTATTCAAAATACGGTGCAAGAGCACAAGCAGGAAATGTTCTTTCCGATTTGATTGATATTGTTGAGTTTGCACATATATACAGAGTTAAAGTATATATTACTCTGAATACAATATTAAGAAATGATGAACTTGAAAGCATTGAAAAATTAATATGGAAACTCTATTACATAAAAGTTGACGGAATAATTATTCAGGATATGGGTATTTTAGAATGTAATTTACCTCCAATTCCGGTAATTGCAAGTACTCAATGCCATAATAATACACTTGAAAAAATAAAGTTTTTGGAAAAAACAGGTTTCAAACGTGTAATACTTCCAAGAGAAATAACCTTAAAAGAAATAAAAGAATTCCGTAAAAATTCCGATATTGAGCTTGAATGTTTTATACATGGCGCATTATGCATGTCATACAGCGGACAATGCTATATGAGTTATGTAAACGGAGGCAGAAGTGCAAACAGAGGAGAATGCGCACAGCCTTGCAGAAAAAAATATTCGCTGAAAGATGCGGAAGGCAAATATATTATTAAAGATAAGTATATTTTAAGTTTAAAGGACTTAAATCTGTCTGAGAGAATAGAAGATTTAATATTTGCCGGAGTTACATCCTTTAAAATTGAAGGCAGATTGAAAAATGCAGCCTATGTAATAAATACAACCGCATATTACAGAAAAATTCTTGATGAAATATTAAATAATTACGGACTGAAACGTGCTTCTGTCGGATATACTAAATATGATTTTGAACCTGATTTATATAAAACTTTTAACAGAGGCTACACCCAATTTTATTTGGACGGAGAGAAAAAGGATATAGGTACTGTTAATTATGTTTCGTCGCTGGGAGAATATATAGGAGTAGTAGATACGGTGAAGAAAAACTACTTCACTATGAAATCAAATATCTTAAATAACGGCGACGGCATATGCTTTTTTGATGAAAATAAAGTTTTACAAGGAACAAATATTAATAAAACCGAAGAAAACACCATTTTTCCTGCAGATATAAAAGGAATTCATGCCGGTCTTAAAATATACAGAAACTATAATAAAAACTTTGATGATAAACTAAATAACCTTGATTTAACAAGGAAGATAGATACCATTATAAAAGTCAGAGAAACAAACTCCGGATATTTATTTATAGCACAAGACACGGAAAATAATTCTGCCGTTCACATGATTTCAAAAAATTATGATGAAGCAAATAACAAAGAAAAAGCAATAAATACTCTTGAAATACAGCTTTCAAAATCGGGTCAAACCGAATTTAAAGTTAAATCCGTTGATATAAAAATAAAAAGAATACCTTTTCTAAGAGTATCGCAAGTTAATGATATCAGAAGAACATTAACGGAAAAACTAAGGAAAATAAGACGTAAAAATTATAACTATAAATTCAGAACTAAACCATTTACCGTTATTGAGTACCCCTTAAATAAACTGGATTACAGAGCTAACATATACAACGAAAAAGCAGCTTTATTCTACAAAAAGAGAGGTTCTTTTGTAGGCGAATATGCGCTTGAAAGCCAAAAAGATTTTAGTAACAAAGAAGTAATGATTTCTAAATATTGTATTAAAAATCAATTAGGAATTTGCCCTAAACAAATGCCTATAAAAAAATATGCAGAACCTTTCGTCTTAATAGACGAATTCAACAAGGAATACCTTGTTGAATTCAATTGTAAGGATTGTGTTATGAGAATAGGGACTAAAAATTAAGATCTTTTTAATGAAGCATAAGCCGGTTGATTTGCGATGATACCTGCAATTGTTGTCATTTGGTTACCATCTTTAACATATAATTTTGATAAGTAGTTTAATCTTTTAACTAATTTGGAATCACTTGCTTTTAAAGAAGGATTTACACTTGTAAATGCTACCCAGGTTTGAACTTCTGTAGTCCAAGCTCTTACTTCTTCTTCATAAGTTTTTGTATTTTCGTGATGAACACTTTCGTGAGCTATTAAACATGCTATTGCTTCAACAGGAGCAGTTTTATAATTTGAACTGATTAATATAACTAATTTACCGTCAGCTGATTTAGCTGTTACCGCTTCACAAGTACCATAGCCAAGAGCCGCTAAATCTCTGAACATTATTTTTATAGGTTGACCTGTAGAATTTTGACCTTGAATAACATTTATAACTTTTCTGTTATTCATAGCTTCCAATTTTAATAATGCTTGTGTCAAAACAGGCTGTTTTGTGTTTACTGAAAAATCAGCAGCAAACGCAGAGTTTGAAAAACAACTCAATACAAACGCACAAAATAGTACTACAACTATCTTTCTTAACATCTTCATAACAGGGAATCCTTCCGAGAACAACTATCTTTTTACACAATCTTTTGGTTTCATCAACCAAACCTTACTTTTTTGTTATCGGAAGTTTTAAAATGATACTTTAGTTTTGAATTTAATTTTTTAATTTTTTCGTAACAATACTTAAAACTATATCGCTGAAATACAGTAATAATAATAAATTTTGCATATTAAAATTTATTAACATTTAAGATTTTTCGGGAAGATATTTTATAAAGAAAGAGAATACTAACGGTATAAAAATAACGATAAGAAGAATATTTATAATTCCTATAATTTGCGCTATATGACTTATAAAAGGAAGAACAAGACCTATTACACCCCAGCTGAATCCACCTATGAAGCCTGCAATCATGCTTTTAAATTCAGGCATGAGTTTTTGTGCTAATGCCATATTTACGGGAACGGCAAGAAAACTGACATATCCGATTAATATAAAGGAAACGAGTCCTAATATTCCTTCTCCTTTTGAGATATAGAATAATATACCAAGAACAGTTACCGGAATAAGCGACAAATAAAAGACTTTTCTTACCCCTATTTTCCTTTCGATATAAGGACTTGTCATTACGCCTAATGCACCTGCAAGCATAAATATAAAAAGAATTATACCTATTTTTGAAATATCAAAACCGATTGCTTTCCAATAAAAAGGAAGAATAATATTAAAAGAAGATACAACAAAAGATTTTACGATTGATGCAATAACAAGTATAGCAACAGGTTTATCGGAAAATATTTTTTTTAATGCGGTAATTATTGAAACTTTAGGTTTTTCTATATGTACCTCTGTAATTTTAGGTATATTTTTCAACATAAAGAAAGCAAATAGTATACCAAATATACAAGCATAAGGAAGCTTATCCATACCCCAAATTTTTGAAATACCGGATGAAATAGCAGGACCTAACGAAAATCCGAAAGTTCCGAGTGCTATAAACCAGCTCATTTCTTTACTTTTATTTTCACAATAATTACCAACCAAACTTGTTGCCTGAGGATGAAAGAAGGCTACACCCATATGCCCTAGCAATAAAAATATCGTTAAAGTATATAAATTATGTGCGATTCCTAAGAAAGACAAGAATATACTTGCCATCATAAGTCCCCAGAATATAAAAAATCTTCTCTGCCATTTATCCGCAATATAACCAAAAAACGGCTGAGACATAGAAGAAGTCAGATTTGAAACGGAAATCAATATAGTCGCAACCGTCATTGAAATACCTATATTTGCAGCTATAAAGGGCATAATAGGATTTACAAATCCCGAATAAGCATCCGTAACGAAATGTCCGGCACTAAGAGTTTTTATTATTTTATTGTTGTTCTTTTCGTTCATTAGTGTCTGAAATGTCTCATTCCTGTTGTTATCATTGCTATGTTATATTTATCGGCAGTTTTAATAACTTCTTCGTCTTTTATACTTCCTCCGGGTTGAATAATAGCAGCTATTCTGCCTTGAGCAGCAACATGAATATTATCTATAGCTGGGAAAAATCCGTCTGAAGCTGCTACGGCATCCTTTGAACCGTCACAAGCTTTATTTAATGCAATTTCAAAAGCATCTACACGGCTTGTTTGCCCTTGACCGATTCCTACAGCTTTAAAATCTTTGGCAATTACAATTGCATTAGATTTTGCGTGTTTAACTATTTTCCAAGCAAAAATCATATCTTCAATCATTTCCTGAGTAGGTTTTGCTTTTGTTACAACCTTAAAATTATTAACATCCAATTCACCTTTATCCGCATTTTGAACAAGGGTACCGAACGGAGTTATTCTTATATCTCTTGTAAGATGATTTTTATACTCTTCAAGCGAAGTATTTAATTTAATTACTCTTAAATTCTTTTTAGCTTTAAGCAATTCTAAAGCCTTTAGTGTATAATCAGGCGCAACAATAACTTCTAAAAACATAGCAGTTAATTGTTTTGCAACATCTTCATTAACAACCTGAGTAAACCCGACAATACCTCCGAATGCACTCAACGGGTCGCAATCCAATGCTTTTTCCCAAGCTTCCATAATATCTTTACCCAAAGCAACTCCGCAGGGTGTATTATGCTTTATAATTACACAAGCATTTACATCATAAAATTCACTTAAAATATTTGTGCAGGCAGCACAGTCAAGAATATTATTATAAGAAAGTTCTTTTCCGTTTAATACCTCATAATCAATCGTATTATTTGTATAATAAATACTTGCTTCCTGATGCGGATTTTCTCCGTATCTTAAGTTCTTTGCTTTTTTCAAATTAAGAGAAAAATAATTATCACTATCTTCTTCAAATCTGTTAGATAATTCTTGAAGTACTTTCGTATCAAAATCGACAGTTTTTTCAAACACCTTTAGAGCGAACTCTCTGCGTAATTTAAGAGAACTTTCACCGTTATGCTCCTTTAAATCTTCAAGAACTTCACTATATTGACCTGGCGAAGATACAGCCAAAACTCTTTTATTATTTTTTGCGGCAGCCCTTAACATTGAAGGTCCGCCAATATCTATAGTATTTGTGAGTTCTGTTTCATCAGCTTGTTTTACTGCAGTCTCTTCAAAAGGATAGAAGTTAACTACAACCATATCAAATAATTTAATTGAGTTATTTTCTATATCCGATTTTTCTTCCTTGTTATTTAAATCAGCTAAAATACCTGCAAAAACATCAGGATATAGTGTTTTAACCTTACCGTTTATTAGCTGTCTTCTTCCTGTAATTTCTGTTATTTCTTTAGCTTTAATATTATTTTCTTTGAGTAAATCATATGTAGAACCAGTTGCTACAATTTCATAATCATATTTTTCTGTTAATTCCTGCGCAAATTCTACCAATTTATCTTTATTATATACACTGATTAATGCTCTCTTTGTCATAATTACCTACCTCATATATTAATAATTTAACATAAAAGCATTTTTTATTTAATTTCGTATAAATTTATTTTTTATATATAAAAATATATTTATCAAATACACAAACAATGCGGTAACAAAAAGAGTCATTATAAAGATTATACAATGATTACTTTGATACATTTTTATTATCTTTAATACGAATTGATGTATACACATAAATTCAAGAGAATAAACACCAATTAATCCCAATATGTTTGAATATTTTATTTTAGAAATAACATCAGATAAATAATAATATCCGACAGACACTATTATTGCGTTGAAATAGAATAATACGGGATTTGAATAAATATTAGTACGAACATTAACATCCCCATTTAAAAATATTGTATACAATGATGCAATCAGAATAAATAAAGCGATAAACAATTCTTGGCAGATATTAAACCGAAATTTATTATTCTTAAATAAAAACCCAAAATATAAAACCGGAAGCATACATATAGCACTATCTATTGAATATGGCAGTTTTATTTTAAAGAACATTTCTGCTGAAGCCAATATAATTATAGGTATTATCGTATATTTAGGAACAAATTTATTTAATAAATAAAATATAATATTGGCAAAAAATAGTGATGTCAAAAACCATAACGCACCCGCAACAGGTATATCAGGGAAATTATTGAAAAAGAGAAAAGATTTTATATATTTATTGTAGTTAAAATCACTAAATAACAACACGCATAATAAGAGAATCACTATCCCATACATAAAATATGGAAATATAAGACGTTTTAACTTTTTAAGGACATATGTTTTTATTTCGGCATTATGAAATAAATATCCCGAGACAAAGAAAAACAATGGGATATGAAAAGAATGAATATATAAAGAATAAACTTTATCTGATGCAAATACATGTCCTGATATTACAAATAACATACCTATTGCTTTAAATATATCTATATTTGGCAAATAAGTCATAAATAAACTTCCATATTATAATTGAATATATTCTCACAAATTAACGGTGTATTCAAATGCGAAACAAAATATTTTTAATAATATTATTATCTATATTAATATTAACAAGCATAATCACAATAATAAAATTAAATGAAATACAAGGTTCTTACGTATGGTATTCAGGACCAAGAGCAATCAAGAACATTAATGACACATATATCGGTATTGTTGATATAAAGGGAAATATAAAAACTGTTAAAAATACAAACAAACATATTAAATCCAAAACAATATATATAAAAAAAAATTATGAAAAGAACGAACACGACCATCCTGTATTCTTAATACTGCCTAAAAAAAGAATTATGACGATATATTCAAAACATAACCAGCCGTTGTCTTTTAACTATAAAATTTCTAATAGTTCTTTCTCAAAACTTTCAGATGAAAAAACAGCTGTAATATCTGATAACAAGAAGACAACTTTTACCTATCCAAACCCTTTTATATTAAAAGATAGTCCAAATTCATTTTATATATTTCATCGAGGTATAAATTGGCATCCTACAATATCAAAATTCACACTGCCGGATAAAAACGGAGATATTAAACTATTAAACTCAACTCAAATCATTCAATCTACAGGTGCAAGACCATATTCAAAATATATTTCAGATGGTAAGAATAAAATATATATGGCATACACAACAGGACATGCCTACAATGAATTTCCAAATTGGATTTATTTTAGCATATTAGATACAAACACATATAAGTTATATGATATAGAAGGTAATTTACTTAAAAATATTAATGAAGATCCATTTAACATATCTAAGGAAATGGAAAATTCTTCCCTTATTGTCGATAAAACTGAGAATTCAAGAAATTGTATTTGGGATTTAGCCTTTGACAAAAAAAATAATCCGATTATTGCTTTCGTAAAGATTAGTGAGGACATGCAAAAACACGATTATTATCTTGCGAAATGGATTGGAAATAAATGGATTCAAGCAAAAATTGCAGACGGAGGAAAATATTTTCATTCAATAAAAGGATCAGAAGAAACTTTTTCAGGCGGATTATCCATAGATAAAGATAATCCGAATATAATATGGATGTCAGTTCCAAGAAAAGGAATTTTTGGAGAGAAATACGAAATTGTTAAAACCGAAATTAATGATAAATTAGAAGTTACAAACTCTATACAGATAACAAAAAACTCTTTAAAAAATAACATTCGACCTATAACGGCAAAAGGATTTCACAAAGTTATCTGGCTTAACGGGAAATACGATTATTATAGAGTCGATGAGAAACATTTTGGATTTCCGCTGGTTCTTAAGACAAAAAATAAATAGTTATATATATTGTTTTACATAATAAGAAAGAAATTTTAGCGATTAATAAAAAATAGTCCGCAAGGACTATCATGTCATACTTCGCTTTTTGTTTTTTTCTATTTGTAAGTAGATGATATTAAGAGGAGACAAAATTATGTCAATCAATTTCCCAAACCCTGATGTTTATGCACAACAATATGCAACTCAAAACAACATTTCTTTATCAGAAGCTAAAAGTCAGTTAAAAGCAAAATATGGCGACCCCCAACAGCCTGCTCTGAATTTCCAAAACGGAACTAACTCTATAAATTCCGATTCTGTTAATATTGATGATGCTTATGCAGATGCAGGTAAAGAACAAGTTGAAAATTTATTAAAAGGTCTTACTGAATTAATTACTCAATTATTAGCTGCATTAAAAGAATTTATGTCTGCTGATAATAACGAAGAAGAAGAAACTTCTACAACTTCAACTTCTTCAAATACTACAACTTCAAATAATACAACTAATTCAACATCTAATTCAACATCTAATACATCATCAAGTTCTAATAACAGCAATACAGATAATTCTACTAAAACACAAGACGATAAATACCAAAGTGTAGCTGATGCAACAGGATATGACAAAAAGACAGTATCTGCGATTATGAAATACATTGCAGGCGGTAATGTAACAGGCGCTCCTGATAAAGTTGTACATAAAATTGCCGGAGATTTAGGTATTGGTGAAAGCGCTGTTGCTGCTGTTCTTAAATATTGCAATAACGGTAAAATTTAAATATAAC
>JAEELO010000119.1 GCA_016282705.1 Candidatus Gastranaerophilales bacterium
ACTGTACTTTGCGGAGCACTCACAAGTTTTTATAACAAAATCCCCGTTTTCCATGTTGAAGCTGGACTCCGCTCTTATGATATATATGAACCGTTTCCGGAAGAAGTTATGCGTCAGATGACATCAAGAGTTGCAGATATTCATTTTGCTCCGACAGAAGTAAATAGAGAGGCACTATTAAAAGAAAACATAGATGAAAATAAAATTCATGTTGTCGGAAATACAGTCATTGATGCTCTTTTCTGTTTGTCAGAAGAAGTAATTGAAAAATCAAAAAAATACTTTGAAGATATTAATATAAAAATTGATGACAAACTGGTTCTTATAACTGCACACCGCCGTGAAAACCACGGAGAGAGAATTGACAGAATCATTGAGGCAATTTCTTTTTTAGCTAAAAAATATTCTGACCACACTTTTGTAATCCCGGTTCATCCGAATCCGAACGTACACGACAAAATTCATTCAAAACTCGGAGGAATAAATAACATTTATTTGGTTGAACCGCTTGATTATCCGTATCTTGTTTATCTGATGAAAAATGCAAAACTCGTTTTGACCGACTCGGGCGGAATTCAGGAAGAAGCTCCATCTTTCAAGTGTCCTACACTTGTAATGAGATACGAAACCGAAAGAAAAGAAGGAATTGAAGCAGGTGTTTCCAAGTTAGTCGGAGCTGATTTAGATAAAATAATTGAAGAAAGTGAAAAAATTCTTTCCAAAGAAAAAGCTGAAACAAGATTACTGGCAAAAAATCCATACGGCGACGGGACTTCTTCAAAACAAATTGAAAAAATTATCAGAGAATATTTTAAATAAAATACTTATTTCTGCCCGTATAAGTTAATATTTTGCTCATTAAAAATAAAGAATTTTAAAATGTTTTCTTCTGTAAGTGCGTCTTCTCCGAATATTGAAGCATAAATTTTGTCATTACCAGACGAAATCTGGATTATATAATAAGTATTATCATCATTCAAATCAAGCTTTATCTCAGTTTTTACACCCTGCAGATATTTCATTGAAAAGGTTGATTGTATATAGTTTACTCCGTACACTTTGTTTTCTGTCAAAACTGATAATGGCAGAATTATAAAAACAAAAATGAAAAACATTTTAAAAAGATTTTTCATAAGACGATTCTAGCACAAATTGCATAAGCCTGACGAATTAGATTAAACAATAGTTTACAAAATATTGCATAAATATTTTTTTCGTGAGAGAATTTGTATGAATTATGTGTTTACCGGATTTGGGTACATATTAGATTTGTATATTAAGGAGTAAGTATTATGAGAATTATGCCAATTATCAACAGTAGTAGTCAATGCAGACCTTCAAGCAAGGGTAAAAGCCCTATACCGCCTACAAGACTTATGAAATATAAAGCCTTAAAAAATGAAGGTTACAATATGATTACTACAAATGCAACAAATAAGTTTTTTGCGAATAAAGAGGGAACAAGCATCGTGATGACTGATAGTAAGTTGAATAAACTCGGTTCATTGACTGCAAAACCCTGTTCAAGAAGCCGTTACTGGTGTACATCCGATTTTGGGGATAAAATGTCCCTGGATAATATAAAACAAGTATATAAACTTCTTATAGAAATGGCTAATGTAAAGTATTTATATGTAGATGCAAAATCCCAAGATGCAGTTGATTTATTAAGAGAATTGGGATTCCAAGGTTCAGATTATGACCCAAAAGCTATTATTAACCAAATGAACATAAAAGTAGGTAATAGGATGGGTTATTTTAAAGTATAAATACACTGGCAAAAAATTTTTTTCAGCGGTTTTAATATTAATGAAGTATTAAAACTGTAGAGGTTTGTATGCGACTAAATAATCTTCGTCAAAATATTAATAATCGCTCTAATTTAAATTTTAATGCAATTGTAAAACTGCAAGGGGCACACGGTGGAATACCTAAAAATATTATCACCGATATCACAAACGCAGCAACTAAAATCGACACTGATAAAGATATAATCATATTAGATATCGGGCAGATTATCACATCAGCTCTTAATAGATTTGCTCCGGTAAAAATTAGAGAAAATAACGTTGCAGCAGTGATTGATAACAAACTATATTCATATAGAATCACAACTCACAATTACTATTCAGAAGAAGATTTTGAAAAACTTAAAGAAAAATTTTTAGACTGCTTTAATAATCTAAAAGAACAAATTAAAATAAAAAATTAAATTAACTGGCAAAAAAAAATTTTAGCAGTTTTAATATAAATGAAGTAATAAAACCGCTGATGGTATAGATATGAAAATAAATGGCTTAAACAATTATAACATTCAACAAAACAGCACATTTAAGGGTGCTGTTTTGAGAACGCCTGAGTTTGTCAGGTTCAGAAGGCAGCTCTCCATTGAAGACAAAAAGTTGCTTGATGAGTATCTTAAAAATATAGCCGCTTTTACGGATAACGTTGTATATAAGTATTGGACAGTTTCCAGTTATGCGAGAATATCTAAAGCTATAGGACTTGAGGAAAAAGAAATTGTAGTAAATTACAGAAAAGAACTACAAGGCAGTACAAACGAAACATTAAACTACAGAAATCCTAAAACTAACGAAATAGAATCTTTTCCGCTTCAAATCATACTAAAAGGCAGAAAAGGAGATTCTTTAGAAATGTTTAGATTGTTAAGTATAAATTATACATTAGCAAGAATATTACATAATATCTCATCACAATGTATAAAATAATGTTTTGTTACATACAATATTATAAAATTCGTGTTTACAAAACTTTATAAACTGACAAAAAAAAATCTTGATGAGTTATATTATATATACAGCT
>JAEELO010000120.1 GCA_016282705.1 Candidatus Gastranaerophilales bacterium
ATAATCAGCTTCATCTTGATAAGGGAATATATATTCTTCTTCTCCCTTTCTTACTTTACTCCAGCTTTCTAATGTATCTTCAACACTTCTACCTCTAGTACGATTATCTCTTATTATTCTTCTTAATAATCTATTATCAGTTGTAGATATTCTGACATGATCATCAACATTTAATTCATTAAGTGCAGATAAATATACACATACTTTATTAGCTTTAGGAATATTTTCTAATACTTTTGGATTAAGAGCATGTATTCCTTCTACCAATAAAATACTATTTTCATCTAATTTTAAAATATTATTATATTCCTTCTTACCTAAAATAAAATTAAATGTTGGAAGAGTTACTTCTTCATTATTTAGTAATTTTTTAATTGTTTCTTCAAATAATTCTAAGTCAACTGCTTCTAATCTTTCAAAATCTAAATTTCCCTCTTCATCAACAGGAGTTTCATCCCTTTCAACAAAGAAATCATCCATTGATAGCATTACTGGATTTTTACCTAAACTCTTTAAGCATAATGTTAATTTGTTTGTAGTAGTAGTTTTACCAGTTGATGAAGGACCAGCCAATAATACTACTTTAGTTTTAGGATTAGATATTATTTTTTTAGCTAGTTCCATTAATTCGTTATTTTTATTTAATTCATCTATTTTAATTAATTCATTTATTTTACCACTAGATACTTTTTTATTTAAATCAACTACATTAGTTAAATCTAATTTATTAGCCCAATCACGTGACTCTTTATGAAGATTAAAAATATTATATCTTCTTTCAAATTTCTTTATTCCATCATTCATAAATACTGTTGGGAATCTTAATACAAATCCTAATTCATCTAAATAAGTTAATTCAAAATGTGATAAAACCCTTGTACTAATTGGCATTAATGAGTAGAAATAATCATAAATGTTTCCTAACTTATATAAAGTTAAATGCGTAGAAGTAGTATACTTCATTAAATCAGCTTTAGTTTTGTAACCGATTTTATTAAAATAATCAATTGATTCTAATCTTGAAACAGTTAATCTTTGTATAGGTAAATCTTCTACTACTACATCTTGCATATAGTTTTCTAATTTAGTTATATCTTCCTTAGTTAGTTTTATACTTGGTTCAATATATAACCCTTTATCCAAAGAGTGTTTAACTGTGATATTAGAGTTATTACCAAATATTTTTTTAAATGAATATAAGGTTAACATAATTAAACCATTTAAATAAATTTCATTTGCTCCTCTATCCATTAAATCAAAAAATTCAATATTGCATTCTTTAGTTATAATTTCTGTTAGTTCTGTATATATACCATCAACTTTAGCTACAATTATTTCATATTTATAACTACCAGTTACTTTTTTAGATAATTCTTCTAATGATATTCCTTTACTAACTGTCATTTCTATGTTGTTTACTATTACTTTTATATCCATATTATCAACCCTTATCTATTCTTATATAATTGTATCATAATTTGTCTTACGAAAATAGTATAAATTTTATTTTTTTATACTACTATAATTATAGGTGATAATTATGAATTTAGTACCAATGATTGTTGATAAAGAGACAAATGGAGAAAGAAGTTATGATATTTTTTCAAGATTATTAAAAAACAGAATTATATTATTGACTGGAGAAATTGATGATAATTTAGCCAGTAGTGTTGTTGCACAACTACTTTATTTAGATTCAATTAATATTGATGATATTAGTATATACATCAATTCTCCTGGGGGATCTGTTACAGCTGGTATGGCAATATATGATACTATGAATTTTATTAAAAGTGATGTTGCTACTATCTGCTTAGGTATGGCTGCATCTATGGCTGCTTTTCTATTGTCAGCAGGTAGTCCACAAAAAAGATATATTTTACCAAATGCAGAAGTTATGATACATCAACCACTTGGAGGAGCACAAGGTCAAGCAACTGAAATAAAAATTGCTGCAGAACATATTCTAAAATTAAGAGATAAACTTAATAATATACTAGCTAAAAATACTAATCAAGATTTAGAAAAAATAAAACAGGATACAGAAAGAGATAATTTTATGGATAGTTCAGAAGCTTTAGAATATGGAATAGTTGATAAAATAATAGAAAAGGAACACTAATTAAAGTGTTCCTAATGCTTTTTGTTTAGCTTCTTCTTTATCCTCATAGATTCGTTGATTAATATCAAGTTCTACTATTGAATCACAAATTTTATATCTATAAAAATTATTAATAGCTTGAAAATCGCCATTATCTGATTTAGCTAATGCTGATAAGTATTCTTCTTTTTCTGATGCTTTTATATATATTGGAGGTAATCCAGCATCTTCTAACAATTTATTAGTAAATCCTCTTATAGTTCTTCCATTACCATCACTAAATGGGTGAATTACTAGTAATTTATTTTGAATTTTTATACATTTATCAAGATATTCTAGTAAACGTTCAGTGCTTTCAAATTTTCTTATTTCTTCAGCTTCTTTACGTAATTTTTGAATTTCTACATCTACTTTTTCAAGTTCTTCCCTTATATTCCACCAATCACATATTTCAAGATTACGATTTTTTATATATACTTGACTATTTCTAAATGTTCCACCATATTCTGGATAATCTGTTAAAGAATATAATTGTTTATGTATCTCCTTTAACGTATATACATCAAACATATAATTAATATCATCTGAATGAATATACTCATACATTTTACCTAATCCTTCTACTTCAGCTCTACTATGTTTACTTTTAACATCGATTCCTTCTAGTTTACTTTCTTGATTAATATAATGAGATACAAACATTTTCTTTAAAGTATTAAATGGTACTCTATCATCATTTAATCCATAATAAAGTGTGATTAACTTAGTTGGAATTTCTTGGTCTTGATTATATAAAATATGATTTAATTTACGATATTTGTAACCTAAAAAAGTTTCTTTGATTATAAAAAGGGAGTCAATACCCATACTTTTAAGCGCTATATTTATATTTTGCATTAATGTATAACTCATATTACCACCTCTTAATGTTGCATATTATACTACAAAAAATGAAGAAAGTCAAAATAATTAAACCTTCTTCATTTTTTCTACTAACTCATTTATTTTTCTAAATCGATGATTTAATCCAGATTTAGTTATTGGTTTTCTTGTTTCATAAGAGATGATTTCTGCAAGTTCTGTTAAAGATACTTCTGGATATTTCATACGATAATCCATTGCTTCTTTAGTTTTATCATCTAATAAATCTAAAGCAGCATTTTCTCTTAAGTATTCAATTTGTTCTATCTGCTTGGTAGCTGTTGCTACTACTTTATCCATGTTAGCTTGTTCCATATTATTTAACCTATTAGTCATATTTTTATGATCTCTATATATTCTTATATCTTCATAATATAAAACAGCATTATTAGCATTTATTATTCTTAAGAAATCTCCTATTTTTTCTGCTTCTTTTATATATACCATATACCCTTTATCACGAGTAATTATTTTACTATTTAAATCAAAAAGATTTAGTAAATCTTTTATAACACAGGCTTCTTTTTTTTCTTCTATTAAATACTCTAAATGATATCTAGCTGTTTTAGGATCATTTATACTTCCTTTAGAAAGAAAAGCTCCTCTAAGATATGCTCTAATATCTTCTTCTGTTCCTAATATATACTCTTTAGGTTCATCTAATATTTCATTATTTTCATCAAAAATAGATAAATCTTTTAATATGAAATCTATTTTTTCGTTTATAGTTACTAGATAAAGATTATTTTTACTGAAATTAACATTTTTTCTTGTTTCTATTTCACATGTTACATCATATATATCTTTAATTAAGCTATATATTCTTTTAGCAACAGTAGCATTTTCTGTTACTAATTCAATAACTTTTTCATCACATACACCATTATTTCTTAAAAAACCAGATAGTTCTGCTATGCTTTCACTTCTAGTATTTTTTATTCTAGATATTTCTTCTTTAATTGTTGTTGTAAAAGACATAGCTATCCCCCCTTAAAAGTTTATTTCTTTAGCTTTTTCTTTATATAAGTTATCAAATTGTGTTCCTTGTTTTCTACAAATTAATACCATTATTACACCAATTACTATTAATAATACTGATACTAGTTGAGCTACTTTTATACTTCCTAGCATTAAACTATCAGTACGCATACCTTCTATTATTAGTCTTCCTAATGAATACCATATTAAATAAATTCCAGATATTACACCACTTTTAATATATTTATATTTTCTTATCATTAAAAGGGCAACGAATCCTGTTAAACACCAAATAGATTCATATAGAAAAGTTGGCACTCTATATTCACCATTAATATACATACCATTTATTATAAACTCAGGAATTTGCAAGCTTTTAAGATGCTCAAATGTAGTTATTCCTCCATATGCTTCACTATTAAAGAAATTTCCCCATCTTCCTATTGCTTGAGCTACTATTAATCCCAATGCACAAATATCTAATATTTTTAATGTAGATATTTTATATTTTCTACTATATAAAAGAATAGTTATAAAACCAGCTAATATTCCTCCATGAATAGCTAGTCCACCATTCCAAATTTCAAATATTTCTAATACATTATCTTTATAATAATTTAAATTAAATAATACATAATATAATCTTGCTCCTATTATTCCGGATATAATCGTATAGAAGATTAAATTAACAATAAAATCAATATTTATTTCTTGTCTCTTACTTTCATGGATAATAATACAACTTGCACAAAAAGCTGCTAGTATTATAAATATGGAATACCAATAAATTTGAATAAATCCTAAGTCAAATGCTATTCTATCCATTATTCTTTAACCTCCTTACTATAGGTTTAATAATTATATTATCTATTAATAGATTCATGACTGATATTAATATTGAAATAAAGAATACTGTAAATATTCCAGTTATTTGAAAATGACTACCTAATATCCAGTCGGTTAATTTTAATATAAATACATTTATAAAAGGATAAAATAATCCAAGAGTTAAACCAGTAAGTGGAATAGTTAATCTCACTATTATTGGTTTAATTGTTTTATTTAATATAAATACAATTAAAGTAGCTAGCATTCCATATGTGTATAAATGTGAGTCATCTACTTTAAAACTTTCAAAATATGTAGCTACTAGCACAAATATAATAGCATAACTTATATAATGCATTAGCCAATTAATTATATTAATCATTTTATCCTTTTTCATGTTATCACCCAACTATAATATATTTTTTAAGAATTTTCCTGTTTTTGATTCTTTTACTTTAGCTATTTCCTCTGGTGTTCCAAAGGCTACGATGTTACCACCGTTATCTCCACCATCTGGCCCTAAATCAATAAT
>JAEELO010000121.1 GCA_016282705.1 Candidatus Gastranaerophilales bacterium
AAATATATAGTTAAAATAACGATATTATTTTGAAGTACGACCTATTATGCTCCCAATGCCTATACATATTAATACTATTGCAATGGCAACGGAAATAACAACCGCAAACTCTATATTGTTGAAATTACCGTTAAAAGCATTTGTAATAATTGAATTTTTGTATATTAACCAAATTAAAGCTAAAATAATACCGATTTTTAGTCCGTTAGATTTACCCTGCTGCTGTCTGTATGTTCCTGTTAATGCTTGTCTGTCAATTAAATTAACACCGACATCACTATACAATTTTTTCATAACGTCAGCGGAACGTTCGCCTTCGGTATTGTACTGAGAACGAATTTTATCAAGTTCGCCGTAATCTAAAAATTTGCCGCCGCAATGATAACATTCATCAACTTGAACTTCTTGTTTTGAACTTGCATAATTTTTTACCATATCAGAGCCGCAAACAGGACAAACTCTGGTAATATTCTCATCAACTTTAATAAATTCTTTGTCTTTTAAAACTTCATTCAACGGAGAAATATCTTCACTGGGCTCATCAAATTTTGAGAATTCCCTGTTATCAAAGTAGATACCACCGCAACCGTCGACACATACGTCAAGATTAACGCCTTGAGCCGGCATATATATTTTTTTCATCGGTTTACCGCATGCCGGACAATTAATTGTTGTATCTTTATTATCAGCCATAAAATCCTGCCTCTCTATTTATATAAATTCTATCATATTTTTTAAATATATAATCATTTATATAGAGTAAAGAAAAGAGTCTCAAAGAATTGAGACTCTTTTACATTGTTTATTTTAGGTTTATTGCTGCTGACATCCGAAAGCAATGGTAACTTTTTCTTTTGGATTAACAGAAGAAACTTTCATTCCTCTTGGATCAACCAAATAAGATATTTCATCACCGGTATATTGGAATATACCCATAGTACCTGATAATGCAGTTCTTGTTACATCAACGGGAGCTGTAACAATAGCCTTGCCGACATCAACATAACTTCTCCCCGCAGCTTTAAACTGACCTTGGAAAATTTCGCCTGTACCGACACCTACACCTGATACTACTTGTTCGACAGCATTACTTGCACTAACAATTGCACCTCCTACTGTTCTTCCGACATTACCAAGCAATCCGCCTGTCCAAGTAAACGGAAATTCAACAAGTCTTGCAATAGCATTTGGTTTTTTAACTTTATTTACCTGAGCAGTTAAAATTTGAGGCGGTAAATCAGCTTTACATTTACCGTTTTGAATTCTGTCAAAAGATAATTTTATAGCGCCTTGACAATGCTTCGTTGGTCGAACAACTTCAAGTACTTTACCATAGACTTTTGAACCCGAAGGAAATTCAGTATTATTAATTGTTACAGAGTCTATAGTATTAGCAGAAAATCTATCCCCTACATGAGCAGATTTGGCACTTATTTCATCACTAAATGTAAGCTGCAATGTCGGAATCGTAACTATTTCCTCATTCTGAAAATAAGCCTGTCTGGGTTCGCAGTCACAATCGCAAGCGACATTATCATCTTTACTGTAGCCCATTGCAACTCTGACATTTTCGAGCATAGATGCAACTTCTGCTCTTGAAGCATCACGATTTGGAGCTATAGTATTAGGACTCGGGAAATCACTCAAGCCGCCTTTATCCAAAACCTTAGCAACAGGAACTTTTGCCCAACCGGGGACTGAATTACCGTCATTATACTGATTTAAAATTTCATCAGCTTTACATTCATCCATAGGACAATTTATACCTTTTGCCATAATTGCAAAAGCTTCGGCACGTGATAAATTTTCATTCGGTTTGAAAGTATTATTCGGATAACCTGACATATAACCGTTTGACACAGCACTTGCTATTGTTCTGTTTGCCCAATGATTTTCAGGAACATCATTAAACATATCCGAAGCTAAACCGCATGATTCATCAAGATTTAAACCTTTAACCATCATAGTTGCTATTTCTGCTCTTGAAATAGGAGTACCTGGTTTAAATTTACCGTCAGGATATCCTGCAAGAATGTTATTACAAGTTAATTTACTAATATCACAACTAGCCCAATAACCGTTTGGAACATCTTCATATGCACTTACAACCGGAGCAGCACCTCCTGTCATAGCTTGAGATTTATATTCAAATGGTTCAATAGAATGTTTTATTGCTTCCATACTTGTATTTGTATGTATTTGTACAGGACAACCCGCAGAATCCAAATTAGACCGGTTTCTGTCAACAGGAATACCTTGACCATAAGGCGCATTATCCAAACACGGGATTGGAGCAGCAGCACCGGTCATACTTCCGTCATTACATCCGCAACCAACAGACGAAGTTCCTTCCGCAACAGGAATACCTCTAAATCCGATAGCGGAGTCATCGCCCAAATATAAGCCGTTATTTCTTTCTCCAACAACTTGATTGTGACCATATATAGCATTCGGATAAGCATAAACTTGTTGTTCAAATTTCTTTCCGTCATTACTTCCCGGACAAACGGCACAAGTCGGAGAAGAAGGCGCAGAACATTGTGCTATCGGAGGACATTGAGTGCAGTCATCCGATATTTTTTTACATCCTTTATCGCAGCTTTGTTTTGCATTTTGACATCCTGAAAGCGGACAAGCAGCTATTAATTCATTAGATGTTTCGGTTGCCGTTTCTTGTGAAAAACCTGCATTTGTACTTGCTAATATGCCGATAGCGACAACTGCCGCAAGTGTCATTTTATTTATTTTCATTTTTCCTCCTTGTCGAATAGAAATGTTACAGGCAAACATTTCTTTATAAGTTTTTTATCAATTTAGTATTTGTACTTTTGAATTATGATATGTTTTGTCCTTTTTATTCATTACCGAATATATCTATTTTTAAGGACAATTATTAGAAACATAAAAACTTGAATAAAAATCATACATTTACATGAGGACGCGCCATGCCTAATCATGCTTTAAGTTGATGTTACTTTTATAAAAATTGTTAAGATATAAATATAGTTTGGTAGGAATTTTTTATGAATTTAAACGAAATCTGTCTTCTGCGTTTTATTTCAAACCCTGATGAACTTCAGGATTTATCTAAGTTGTTTTTAAAGAATATTGAAGAAATTGAAAAAAACTCCAAAATAGATGATAATTAAATCATACTTTTTATGGAGATTTCATGAAAAAAATTTTAGGATTTATATACAGACACAGATATGATATATTTTCTTTCTGCATTTTAATTATTCTTGTCTTATTTGTTTTTGTGATTTTCCCAAAAAACGAAACAAAAAACATAGTAAAAATAATAGAGAATAAAACTTTTGACATAAGACAAAATATAATTGCAAAAGATAAACACGTAAACAAAGATATAGTAATTGTTACGGTTGATGACCCTTCATATGAATTTCTTATAGAAACATATGGAGATTGGCCAATCCCCAGACATGTTTATGCACAAGTATTGGATTATATTCAAGCACAAAACCCCAAATATGTGGCATTTGATTTATTATTTATTAAATCATTAAACAGAATTCCGCAAAGTGATAATCAACTGGTACAAGCATTTAAAAAATATCAAAATACATATACTGCTTTTAATTTTGACGATTATTCATTTGAATTAAGAACACCGCCTGAACTTGATAAAAAATTAAGCAGCGATGTTGAATTTAATGCGGAAAATGTTTCACCTCGAAAATTTTCAAATTGCAGAATAATTATGCAAGAAATAATTGATGTAACAGCGAATGTCGGTCATATAAACACACCAAAATCAGATGACGGATTTATTCGTTCCATACCTGTTATTGTAAGTTATCCCGAATATAACAAAGAAGACTATACCGTTATTAAAAATAATTATTATCTTTATATGACATTAAAAATGGCAATAGATTATCTAAATAAATATGAAAATGCAAATATCAAAAAATTATCTATTGACGAAAAAAACCAGCTTTTACTTGGTAACAGAAAAATACCGCTTACAAAAAAAGGAGAAGCTATATTAAATTGGTACGGAGAAAGCGGACTTACAAATCCAAACTCATTTAAATATGTATCATTTTGGGAAATAATTAAATCAATACAAGCAGCAGAAAAAGGACAAAAAAGCATTATTGAGCCGAATTTCTTTAAAGATAAAATTGTTTATATAGGAACAAACGTATTTTCTCTTTCTGATATTAAAACCGTGCCTACAGGAAAATATTTTCCGGGAGTAGAAATGCACGCAACATTTTTCAACAACATACTGGATAATAATTTAATTAAAAAAGCATCTCTGCCAATTAATATTTTAATTTCATTAGTATTATCAGCATTCGCAGTATTTACTGTTTTTAGAATGCGTTCAGTTATGGAATCAGTAATAACCTTTGTATTATCAATCGGTATATTTTTATATTTTTCGACATTTATAATGTCCAAATTCAATTTGTGGGTATGGGTAGCAGTGCCAATATTAATGGCGACATTTATGTTTGTCTGCTCATTTTTAATAAAATATCTTATAAAATCCAGAGATTTTGAATATACATATAAACTTGCAACTACAGACGGACTTACAGAGTTATACAATCACAGATACTTCCAAGAACTATTGAATAATAAACTTGAAACAGCACAGAAAAACAATGAAATATTTTCTCTGATAATGATAGACATTGACTTCTTCAAAAAATTCAATGATAAATACGGACATCAAGCAGGAGATGCTGTATTAAAGCACGTTGCAAGAACTTTAAAAGCAAATGTACGTTCGGATGATTATGTATGCAGATACGGCGGAGAAGAAATGACAATAATAATAAATGCAGATAAAAATAATGCCGTAGTTGCCGCAAATAAATTATGTAAGACTATTTCATCACATAATTTTGAATTATCTCCGGATTTAGCAGTAAATATAACTATAAGTTTAGGAGTATCAACATTTCCTGAAAACGGCACAACAGCACAAGAACTAATTGAATATGCTGATAAATGTTTATATAAAGCGAAAGAAACCGGTCGTAATAAGGTCGGAAATTCAGATGTATAATAAATAAGAGCTATGTAAAGTTTTAATAAATTTATAGCATTTTATAGCACATATTGTGCTTCAATATACTTATATATTTGTGTTTAATTATATTTGGGGTATGTCTCGTGAAAATAAATAAAATTAATGGTCTAAATAATATTTCATCAACAAAAACAAATACAACAGAAAAAACAAATAAACAATCAAAACAAAAAGAAATAAACGAATTATCAAATATATATTATAAACCGATATCATTCGGAAGAACAGTTGCCGAACATAAAAGCTGGGGGGCGCAAGTAAATCCGAAAACGAAAGAAGTTACATTTAAAATATTAACATATCCTGACACAAAAAAAGTAGAAGTAACAGTAGAAAAAAAGAATAACCCCAAGATAACACACACATATACACTTGCTAATAGAGGCTCTGGGATTTTTGAAACAAAAGCACCCATATCTCCTGAAGAAGTCGCAAACGGCGACAAATATTATTATACAATTTATAAAGGGAACGGAGATGTCGATAAAGTAAAAGACCCCTACTCATTCAGGCAGGAACAATTACTTGGCAAATCCACAATTTATGACCATTCACTATATAAATGGAACGATGAAAATTGGTACAAAAATAACAAAAACAGAATATCAAGAAAAGCTAATAACGAAAACGGGCTTCAACCTTTAAGAGCAGCAAGAATATATGAATTTAATACTGCTTCATTAACACAAAAAGGAACATTTGAAGCAGCAAAAGGGGTAATAAAAAACTTAAAAGATATAGGCTTTAATGCAATAGAAATAATGCCTGCAGAGAACACATATTCATTCAACTGGGGGTATGACGGAGTAGATAAGATGGCTCCATCAGAGCACTTAGGAGGACCGGATCAGTTAAAAGAATTGGTAAATTATGCACATGAACACGGTTTAAATGTAATAATGGATATGGTGCCGAATCATTTAGGACCTGATGGCGCTTCATTATTAAAGACAGGACCATATATAAAAGGAAATAATTGTTTCGGAGAATCATTTAATTTTGAAGGTGAAAATTCAAGATATGTTCGTGACTACATGGTAAATGCAGCATTAAATTGGATAGAAAACTATCACTGCGACGGACTTAGACTTGATATGACAAAATTTATGGAATCAGATTCAACAATGAAACAAATTGCAGCAGAAATCAATTATCATAGACCTGATGCATTTTTAATTGCAGAAGATTCAAGAAGCCATATAAGTGCAAATTCTGACGGTATATACTGGGATAATCCTGATGAACCTCATGATAAAAGAGTTATAAATCCGTTAAAAGTATTTGAATCGGGCGAAGGAGAAACCGAATACCAGCATACAATAGCAATAGAAGATATATCAAATAACCGCAGTTCTCTCGGAAGACTGGGATTTGATAGTGAATGGGATTTTAATTACTTTCATACATTAAAAGATGCCGTATACGGCGTTATTAACATGGATGAATATGAAAAAGCTTGTTATTGTTCACAAGACAGAGTTAAATATGTTATGAGCCATGATGAAATAGGGAATTTTGAAGGTTCAAGGCTAATTCCCAAACTAATGGTTCCAATGCTTCACTTAAATGATAACATTACACTGAATTCCGAAGACATAAAACGAGCACAAGCATACAAGGAATTAAAAGGGGTAAGCTATGAAGAAGCTATCAGAATAATCAGTGTACAAAAAGCTCAATTCGCAGCTGAAAAACTCGCGATTATGCTTCAAAAAGGTATGCTTGACAAATATGATACAACAGAATTGACTTCATATGCTTGGAAAAAAGAAGCAAACAATGCATTTAAAAGAGATGTTCTTTTGCCGCTCGGAATAAAATTAACGTCAGGCATAAATTATGCAGCAGTTAAAACAATGTATAAAAGAAGTTTTAATAAGAATAAAATGGTTATGGCAAGAACATTTGCCACCCCCGGTCCTAAAATGGTATTTCAAGGCGATGAAAGAGCAGATTTAACGCCGTTCAGATTCTTTAGAGAATTCGACTCTGTCAAGAAAGAAGATAACTTATATATAGAAAAAGGCTATGCTCCGGGGAAATCTGCACTTAAAGAATCTACTATGGGAAATATAGATTACTCAAAAGAAGGCAGAACAAATATTCTAAGATTTAAAAATCTGGTAAAAGACTTAAATAAAATAAATGATGAAAATCCCGCATTAATAAAAGGACATTTAATTCCGGAAAATACGGTAAAACATCAAGCTTCACAGGTCTTTGCCAATCACGCGGTTGATAACGAATCAGCAAATGAAATTTATACAATAACTAATTTCGCATCTATAAGTTATCCAAGCAGTACAGCTGCACAATATTACATAAAATTCCCCAAAGGCAAATGGGTTGAAATATTAAATACTGCAGATAAAAGATACGGCGGTAACGGAGCATACAATAACAACTCAATTATTGAGTCGGACGGTGTTAATAATGTTCCGGTTAATCTATCAAGCGAATCAACTCTTATATTCAAGAAGGTAGAATAATTTAAAAATAAAAAGCATTTGGATACAAAACTAATTAATACGGAATTAATTCCGTATTAATTTTTATTTATTTTCGTTTTCATCTTTTATCCCGACAAACGAATGCTCTTCTATATCCAGCTTTGAATATATTTCTTTTTTTATAATAGGAAAGAAATCACTTCTTTGAATTTCAAATTGTCTGTTAAATTCTTCCATTTTTGTGTAATTAAACTCATTCTCCCATTTCGCAACAACAACGGTAGCAACACAATTACCTATCAAATTAACAGTGGTTCTGCCCATATCCAGAATTTGGTCAACACCTAATAATATTGCAACTCCGATTAAAGGATAACCGAAATTAGAAAGAGTACCGGCAAGAACAACAAGTGCAACTCTCGGAACACCAGCGATGCCTTTACTCGTCAACATGAGTGTTGCCATAACGAACAACAATTGAAACGTAGAAAGTTCAATTCCAACAAGCTGAATTGAAAACAACATTGCCAGTGCCAAATATAAAGTTGAACCGTCTAAATTAAATGTATATCCGGTAGGCATTACAAAGCCAACAATATTTTTTGGAACACCAAAGCTTTCCATAATTTTCATAGCTTGAGGCAGCGCAGCTTCTGAAGTAGAAGTGGTAAATGCGAGAATAGCAGGCTCTCTTATAGCTCTTAATAATGAATATACAGATATTCCTACAATACGACAAGCAATATTTAATATAACAAACAGAAAGATAAATAAAGCCAAATACAAAGAAGCAATTATTTTGGCATAATTTATCATTATTCCCATACCGCTTTCGGCTATAGTATATGAAATTGCACCAAAGACACCAATCGGAGCAAAATTCATAACCAACTGCGTAAACTTAAACATTATTTCAGATAATGATGAAACACAATTTAAAACAGGTTTAGCCTTCTCTCCGACTGTACATATTGCAATTGCAAAAAATACAGAAAAGACAACTATTTGTAGTAAATCACCATTAGCCATAGATTTAATAATGCTGGTAGGCACAATATTAACAAACATATCAATTGTTGAATTATGCGAACTTTGAGCAGCCATATTTGAAACTGCATCCATCATATTTTGAGAAACAATAGATGATGAAAATCCTGCACCCGGTTTTGTAATCAATCCAACACTAAGACCTATAACCAGTGCAAAAGATGTAGCCGCAGCAAAATATATTAATGTTTTTGCCCCTAATTTACCAAGAGAACTTATGTTACCATGCGAAGCAATACCTGTAACAATAACAGAAAACAACAAAGGAGCTATAATCATTTTTATCATATTTAAAAATATTTGAGCCAAAGGCTGCATTTTAGCGCCGATTTCGGGATATTTCCATCCTACTATAACTCCGGCGATTAAACTTAAAAATATATATAAGGTTAACTTTGTTGTTTTCATTGAATAATTATTCCCGTTACAATTATAGCAAAAAAATATCCTTAAACTAATTTTTTGCCTTATTAATTAAATAGGGTTACAAATTGATACAAAAGTTATTATTTAAAATATTTAAAAAGCAATGTTATTATAGATTATTTCGGATGCTTTAACAATAAATTCTTTACCTTGAAGATTATTATATGGACGCATTGCCATAATTACTACAATATATTTTTTCCCGTCTGCTGTTTTAACAATACCTGCATCACCGAGCATATAACCAATATCTCCTGTTTTATGAAGCAGGATTGCATTTTCAGGCAAACCAGCCTGTAATAAACGATTATTCTTAACATGACCCAAATAATCAGCAATGTGTCTTTTTGATTCAGTCGAAACAAAAGATGTTGAATCTATATTATAAAACATTTTTGCCATTTCTCTTGCAGTTGTTACGTTTGTACCGTCTAAATCCGGAAGCCAAGTATTAATTCTTGTAGTTTTTAATCCCCATCTTTTCATAGCTTTGTTCATTTCGGGCATACCACCCATTTTAGAAATAATCATATTAGTGGAAGAATTATCGGAATTTTCAATCATAATTCTTGCAAGATAATCAAGAGTATGAGCAACTCCACCCTCGGAATACTGTAGTTTACCGGATCCCGGAGCTCTGTAATAATCTTCAAGCACCATAGTATCATCTAATGAGAATTTACCATGTTCAATATTCCTAAACATTTCTATTAAAACAGGTACTTTTATTGTACTTGCAGCAGGATAAGTAACATCTGCATTAATATTTACATAACTTTTACCTGAATATTCCCATACATAAACTGCAGGCGTTATTTTAGGATATTCATTTGCTAATTCAAGAAGCTTGTTTTTAAGATGTTTACGCTCATAACTTTCAGATATATCAATCATTAAGAAGTTATTATATACAGGATTTTCAACGGTATACTTACCTAAAAATAAATCTTTATAAAGATAATGATGTGTAGGATAAAGCAAGCCTGCATAATCAACATTTAAAGGAGCTTTAACCTTGAATGTAAACATATTTTCCGTATAACATTTTAAAGAATAAGGAAATACACAAAATAATAAAAAAGCAAAAAACAGCACAGAACAAACTTTAGCCAAAAAAGATTTTTTCTTTCTTTTAACTTTTTTTATCGGTTTTACACGTTTTACGGGAGTATTTTTAAAATAATACTGCTCATACATAGATGTATAAAAATCCGCATTTGGTCTATAGCTGTACTTCGGCTCAGGCAATTTTATTATACGCTCCCTTCTAAAACATTATATTATATAAACATTTATGCCTGCAATTATGTTAAAATATGCAACAAATAATTGTATAAATAAAATATAATTTGAAAACATAAATATGTTAACAGACTTTTAAAATTAAAATAAATTTGGTAGAATAAAAACAAACAGAAAGGGTTAGTTAATGAATAATTTAATAATTTTTTCAGAAGGAAACAATCCATTATTGGAAGATTTATGCAAAAAGATTACAGAATTTGAAGTAACGGTAAAAAGTGCCGATGAATTAAAAGATTTAACATCAGAAGATGCAACAGTCGCCGTAATAGACATATCAGAACAAAAACTCAAAGAAATATCAATGATTATGAAGTTTCCGATTCCTGTTTTAGTTGTTGCAAATGAAGCACCGGAAAATATAACTATAAGAGGTGAAGCTTTTGATTACATTATTAATCCCATAAATGAATATGAGCTTTCTGTTCGTTTGAAGAATCTAATAAAAATTAAAGAACTTAATCAAAAAATCAATAATATTTCAACAACAGATGAACTAACCGGATTACATAACCGTAAATTCCTTCTTGAAAGACTGGAATCAGAAATGTCCAGAGCAAGAAGATATCATTCGTCAGTATCATGTATATTATTTGATCTGGATTTCTTCAAGGTTATTAATGATATGTACGGATATGAATGGGGTGATGTTTTACTTAAGAAAATTGCTGAGATGTTATCAAGCTTGGCAAGAAAAGAAGACGTTGTAACAAGATACGGTGATGAAGAATTTATGGTTATTCTTCCTGATACAAGCGAAGAAAACGCATTTATATTTGCCGAAAGATTCAGAAGAGATGTTGAAAAAATGTCATTTATACCGGCAGGTGAAGAAGAAAGACATCCTGTTAAAATTTCAGGAGGAATTTCATCATATCCATATATGAATAATGTGGAAGAAACTGCAAATACTATTATAAGATATGCCGAACACGCATTATATAATGCAAAAAAACGCGGCAAGAACAAAGTAGTATTATTCTCACAGGTGAACTTGGATTACTAAAATGGTGATGTCCAGAGATAAAAAACCGATATCTTTTTCGTTTAATAACACCGAGCGATGCCAGTCAAGATGTATAACCTGTAATGGGTGGAAAACTCCTGCAAGCATGCAGGAAAAAGAATTAACTCTTGAAGAATGGAAAAAAATATTATTTAATCTCCATTCTTGGATGGGCAATTATCAGTTCATAATTTCCGGCGGAGAACCGTTTCTTCGCGAAGATATATTTGAGATGGCACAATATGCATCAGATTTAGGCGATACGGTAAACGTCGTCACTAACGGACTTGCTTTGCCTGATAAACTTGATAAAGTACTTCATTCTGCATTTACAAACATAACATTTTCTTTAAATTCCGTGCAAAATCCAACAATACACAATACCTCCAGAGGAAGAGAAGATGCATTTAAAAGAACAATGGATGCACTGCAAAATTTAAATTACATGAATAAAACACGAAGCGGACATAAATGGAAAAATTTATTTCTATCGACGGTAGTTATGCCTTCAAATTTATCTGAAATAAGACCGATTGCTGAGTTTTGCAGAACTGAAGGAATTGGTGTCAGCTATCAATTAATGGATAACGGGGATGCTTTTTCAACAGGAGTTGATACAGAAAGACAAATTTATGAAGTAGATATTAAGAAAGCTGCATTATCTGCCATAGATGAAATGATAAAATTAAAACAGGAGGGATATCCTATCTGCAACGGTTTTAACCAATTGAGAGCTTTTAAAGTATTAATTGACACACCGGATGAAATACAGAATATTCAATGTATGGTAGGTGAGAATAATTTTGCTATAGATCCGTACGGAAATTGCAGAATATGTTTTTGTATGAGACCGATTGGAAATTTAAAAGACAGTCTGCCGCAAGATTTATGGTATAGTAAAGAAGCTGATGAAGTCAGAGAAGAAATATTAAAATGCACAATGAATTGCAGATTATTAAATTGTAATTTTAAGTAGGGATTAAATGTCAGAAGTAAAATATGAAAAATATGTAAGCTGTAAGTGGCTTGAATCGGGAGTATGTTTTGATAACGGAGTATATGGCTCTAATATAAAATTATGTTGTTATATGAGTGCCCCCGGCGGCGGAAACACTATGATAATAGAAGACTACCATGGTGAAAAAATTGATTGGAATGACTTTTTCAGAATTAAACAAGAATACAGAGATATACAAAAAAGCGGTAAAACAGTTCCGGGATGCAGAGGTTGTGTATTTCTACATGAAAGAGAATGGCCACAAGAAAATTACATAGACAATATTCTTATTGATCATTTTACAAGATGCAATTGTTCATGTACATATTGCTATACACAAGAAGATAAGAAGAGATATAACTCACTAAAGACATATAATCTCTATCCTATTATAAAAGATATGTTTGATAAAAAGATAATACGAAAAGGCGGTGCCGTTGGATTTGGCGGAGGAGAGCCCACTATTTTACCGGAGTTTGATAAAATTATTGAGCTATTCTTGAAAAACGGATTTGATAATATGCGAGTTCCCTCATCAGGAATAAAATATTCTAAAATGATAGAAAAAGGTATATCAACAGGACAATTATCGGTTGTAATATCAATAGACAGTTCTTCAAGAAAAACCTATAAACAAATAAAACAAATAGATGCTTTTGAAAAAGTGGCAAATAATATGAAGAAATATGCAAAAGCAAAAAGAGATACACATTATGGTGTTATAAGTAAATATATTATAATTCCGACTGTTAATGACAATGAAGAAGAATTGGATAACTGGTTGAAATTTAATAAAGAAAACAATATAGAAGTTATAGTTATAGATATAGAAAACAGCTGGCTAAATACATATAGAGATTCTGAACCAGACCAGAGAATTGTAAAGTTACTGCATTATGTAGTAAAAAAGGCAAAAGAAATGAATTTCTTCAAGCTTGAAATTTGTGACAGAGCTAGATATCTGGTACCCGAATATGAAAGCGATGAAGACGATTAGATTTCAAATCCGCTGAATACAATTGCTTCATTGAATGCTTTATTTTCTTCTTTTACTGTTTTAAAGAAATCTCTTACCAAAATTGCATTATTTTGAAGTTGTTCAAAATGATTATCACGGAAGAAATTTTCCATCATTTCTCCGGTTTGCATATATTTTCTGTTTTTTACATATAATTTAAAATTTTTATTTCTTTTAATAATTTTCTTAACCGCAAATGATAATATCATAGGAAATAAATCAAAGAATTGCGGTGAAATAATAACATCAATAAAATAATTTTTATTATCGGCAGTTCTAATTTCCAAAAAGGCTTTTGGTGCTTCTTTCTTAGATGTCTTATATATATACTTAAAAGAAGAAGCGGAATTAATTCCGTTAAAAATACCGTCAAAAAATTCTTCTTTTTCTCTTGAAAGAGAATATTTGTAGTGTGTAATTAAAGACTCATTAAATAAATCCGCAACACTTTGTGCATCAGTATTATCAAAATGTTTAAATGATTTTTCATCAATATTTTCATAAAGAAAATTCAAGTTAGAGACAGAAAGAAGTGTTTCTGTAGAGCAATACCTGAAACCGCAGCCTTTGACAAATAAATCAATCAACTCAGACATATTGTCATCAACAGAAACATAAAAAGTATCAACACCTCTTGCACCAAATTTTGCAATAATATATTCAAGAAGCTGTTTCCCTTCTTCATGCGCATTTTTGCCTAAAAATAATCTTTTGATTTGCCACTTATAGGGATTACCTTTTTTTGCTTTGACTGTAATAACACCATTTAAATTATTATTGTTATCAAAAACGACATATGTTTCTGCAAATTTACGACAATGTACGTTATATAAAAAATTTTGAATATTCGTTATGGGAACAGAAAGAAAAAATAATCGTCTGTAACTCATAACATTATCATTACAGACAACAGAAATAAGCCTTTTAACATTAATAATATCAGAATAACTTATCTTTTTTATTTTTGCCATAAACTAAACCCACTTTATAATTATAACCTAATTTTAAATAAAAACCATCTAAATAATTTGTAATCGAATAAAGAAGATAAATATTGATAAAGCAAAAGTTAAGAAATAGTTAATAACTATTGAGTAACAAAATTGATATCTTATAATAAAAATAACGGTGGAGTAGAGGAATGCTAAAAAACTTTTTTAAAAAAGATATAAAAGACAATAATCCTTTTAATGAAAAGGATATGGATAAAGGAGATGAAACAAATACTATGACTGAAGAAAATAAAGAACCCGAACAGGAAATAGTAGAAGAAACAACTGATAATACAGAAGAAGTATCCGATACAAACAATGAAGGTGAAGAAGCAAAAGAACCTGAAAAAACAGAAGAAGAAATCGAAGAAACTTCCGAAGATAAATTGAAAAAAGATTTTGAAAATTTAAATAATCAATATTTAAGACTCGCCGCAGATTTTGAAAATTACAGAAAAAGACAAGCACAAGAGAGAGAAGCTCTATTGAAATACGGGGCAGAAGAGTGCATGAAAAAAGTATTGGAAGTTGTAGACAACTTCGACAGAGCCGTTAATATGGTTGAAAAAATAGATAATATTGAGAAAATGAAAGAAACATTTTTCATTTTAAATAAACAATTAATGGATTCATTAACAAAATTGGGATTAGAACAAATAAAATGTGTGGGAGAAAAGTTTGACCCTAATTTGCATGAAGCGGTATTACAAACCCCGACAGATGATTATCCTGAAGAAACGATAATAAACGAACTTCAAAAAGGATATAAACTCGGAGAAAAAGTATTAAGACCAGCAATGGTATCAGTAGCGGTTAAACAACAATAGTACCGATTGAAAGATTAAAAGATATGAGTGATTATTACGAAATACTGGGCGTAGATAAAAACGCAACAAAAGAGGAAATAAAATCAGCCTTCAGACAAAAAGCGAGGCAGCTTCACCCCGATGTAAACAAGGCACCGGATGCAGAAGAAAAGTTTAAAGAGCTGGGAAAAGCATACGAAACATTAATAGATGATAATAAGCGCGCAACATATGACAGATATGGAGAAGACGGTTTACAAAATGCGGGTTTTGACACATCAGGTCCGTTCGCAAGTGGTTTTGGTGATTTAAACGACATATTTGAAAGCTTCTTCGGAGGTGCATTTGGATTCGGAGGAAGAGCAACGAACCCAAACAGTCCGCAAAACGGAGCAGATTTAAGGTTAAATCTTGAAATAGAATTTGAAGAAGCAATATTTGGCGTAAAAAAAGAAGTAAAAATATCACATTTGGAAACATGTGACGAATGCGGAGGTACAGGTTCAGCTAAAGGAAGCAAACCTGAAAACTGTAAGACTTGCGGAGGTACAGGTCATATACAACAGGTAATGAAAACTCCTTTGGGCAATTTCAGTCAAATTACAACATGCCCGAATTGCCACGGTACAGGAAAAATTAATTCTAATCCTTGTAAAAAATGTCATGGAGACGGCAGACTTGAAACCGAAAGAACATTGCACATAAATATTCCTGCAGGTGTTGATAACGGCTCAAGAATAGGCTTGGCTAATGAAGGTAACTGCGGAAAAAACGGCGGAAGAACAGGTGACCTAATAGTTGTCTTATATGTAAAAGAACACAAAGAATTTAAACGTGACGGAGTTGACATATATTCAACTGTAGATATTTCTTTCCCTCAGGCAGTACTTGGTGATACAATAGAAGTAAATACACTCGACGGGAAAAAAGAACTTGTAATTCCTGCAGGTATAGAACAAGATAAAGTATTACAAATGAAAGGTGCCGGTGTACCATATTTGGGAAATACAGGAAAAAGAGGAAATCATAATTTCATAGTGAAAATAAGAACACCTCAAAATATAACACCTGAAGAAAAGCAACTTTATAAGAAATTATATGAAATCAATTGTAACAAAAAGCCATCATCTAAATTCATTGATAAAATGAAAAATGTACTTCATAATTAAACAGGGGAAGTTAATGAAAATAAAATCAATAATTATATGTTTAATAATAATATTTTTAAGTGTAATGCAGGCACAGGCAACACAATATCCAAGAAATATGAGGACATATTTGCTTGAACAAAAAAGAGTGCCATCAATCAGATATGACGGAATTGTTGTATACGACAAAAATACAATGTATATTCCGGTAATACCAGCACATCCATTAGAAGTTGATGCCGTAAAAATAGTTAAAACATATCCGGCAAATCAGCCGATGGATAAGCTGCCTGATTTGGTTGTATTTAATAATAATTATTCACTAATAAAAATTTCCAGAATAAATGAAAATACATTGGGTGCAAAAGCAATTTCCGATTTACCTGAAGTTGTAAAGACAGGGCTGCTTCCGCAAGACATGATGGTTCCGAGAGGTTTAACACTACCTGAAAATTATGCCGGTATATTGGGTGATGTTTCGATTCCTCTGGTTGGAAGCGCAAAATCACCGACATTTGTTTCAGGAAGAAAACCTGCACCATTACCGTCAGGTAAGAGAGTCGCAACAGACAACAGAAACTATACAATTCCCGCCGATTTAAAAAATAAATTATATTTCGTAAATAATTATCAGACAGAATACCTTGAAGTATTTTCTTCAACAGTATCAGAACCATTGTATTCTTTAAAAACATCAGGTGTTATGAAAGATGTCAAACCTGTATTGGGCGGAAAATTTTTACTTGTTGCAACAGCAAATAAGAAAAATATTGATGTAATAGATGTTGATAAAGAATATATTTCAAAACAAATTGATTTAACTGCTATTCCATCCGAAATTGCAGTAGATGAGGAGAGAGGGAAAGCATACGTAGCAAGCTTAAAAGACGAATCATTATTTGTAATTGATTTAAATACTATGACAATGAAAGAAAAAATCCAACTCGTAGGCGCACCGCAAAGACTTTCTATATCGCAGGATGGTACAAAAATTGCATATATTGATATTAAAACATCAAATATCTATATAATGGATTTTCTTGATGAATATTCAAATAAACTTATAACAAATTACCCAAACACATCAAAACTCATACTCGGTAACAATGTATTATACCTTATAGCAAGAACCGAACCGAAATTAAGAATTGTAGAATTTGATTTATTACAGGATAATAAGAAAACGAAGACTTGGAAAGACAAAAAAAGAGATAAAATCAGAAGAGAAGAGAACAGAAAAGAAAATGCCGATCACGCAACAAGTGATTTATACACATCATTTGCTAGCATAGATGAAAGTCAGGAAGAAGAATCAGAACTTATAGATGACTTATTTATGTATGCAACAAGCACTAATGACATTGATATCGGTTCAAAACCTATTGATATGTACACAAATAACGGCATAATATACGTTTTATGTGCAGGTAATAATACAGTATACAGCTATAATATAACATCAGGTGAATTAAAATCCGACAAACTTCCGATGGATGGTTTTTCTAAGGCATTCACTCCTGTTCCAAATTCAAATTTAGCTATAATAACAAACATGGCAGACTTAAAATATGTTGTTTATGATTTAAACAAAGAAAAATCTGTACAAACTCTGCCAATCAGCGAGTACATTAATTCTATAACTGTACTGGAAAGAGAAAATGGAAAATAAAACCGTTGCAATATTAGACAAATTAGAAGAAACATCAGAAGAATATTGGAATATTTCTCACCAAACAGGCAATTTTATAAGCATGCTGATAAAATCATCAGGCAGAAGAAATGTTCTTGAATTAGGGACTTCAAACGGTTATTCCACATTATGGATATCAGATGCTCTTCAATATACAAACGGACATTTAACAACAATAGAATTTTGGGAAAAGAGGCAATGTCTGGCAAGAGAGTATATAAAAAACTGCGGTTTATCCGAATATGTAACATTTAAAATCGGACAAGCATATGACATAATTATGGACGAACTGCAAAACGAACAATATGATATGGTTTTTATTGATGCAAACAAACAGGAATATTTAAGATTTTTTGAAGCGGTACACCCAATATTAAAAAGAGGCGGAATTATATTAGCAGATAATATTACATCACATGCAGAAAAAGTAAAACCGTTTGTAAATGCAATTACAGAACATAAAGAATATCAAAGCCAGATTTTAGACTTACCTGACGGATTATTAATGGCATATAAATTATAGAGGCACATATGATAATGGAAAAAGTAATAAAATCAGTTAATGGTGACATAATAGATTTATCAAAAGTCGGAATATTTTATAATGAAGAAAATGACAGTGCAAAAAAGATGTCACAACACATAGTATCTACATTAGAAAACAAAAATATAAATTGTGAAGTTTTAACTACAAAAAATTTTAATAAAGATATAACTTTGGCATTTGTATTGGGCGGCGACGGGACAATTTTAAAAACATCAAGATATTACGCAAAATACGGAGTTCCTATTTTAGGAATTAATTTGGGCAGACTCGGCTTTTTATCACAAGCGAAACCAACTCAAATAGAAGAAGCTATTGTCTGCATACAAAACGGGAATTTCAAAATTGAAGACAGAATCATGCTCTCTACATTGAATGGTGAGATGAATGCATTAAACGATATCGTTATAAAAGGAGAAGCTTTCTCCAGAACATCAAGATTATATGTACACATAAACGATAATATAGTATGTGATTACTTGGCAGACGGAATAATTATATCTACGCCGACAGGCTCAACGGCATATACACTGTCAGCAGGAGGCCCAATATTATTCCCAACACTTGATGCAATGGTTATTGTTCCTATTTGCCCTCATACTATGAATGCAAGACCTATTGTTATTCCTTCAACAGAAATCATAAGTATAACATCCAGCCAAAAAAAGCCATTATTATCAATTTCTGCTGATGGACAAAATACACTTGATTTAAAACCGAATCAATCAATAGAAATTAAGAAAAGTGATTATTGCGCAAAATTATTACTGTTAAATATGCATAGAAATTCATTTTATTCGGTATTAAAAGAGAAGCTTCACTGGGGACTTTCTTGGCAGGGATAGCATGATAAAATCTGTAACAGTACAAAATTTTATATTAATAGACAACATTACATTAGAATTTGATAAGGGTTTTAATGTTTTTACCGGTGAAACAGGTGCAGGAAAAAGTATAATAATCGGGGCAATAGATGCAGCACTGGGTGCAAAAGTTTCAAAAGAAGTAATCAAGACAGGCGCAGATAGAGCATATATAGAATTAAATATTGAATTGAAACCTGATTTTGATAAATCAATATTTACAGAAAACGGAATTGAAATTGAAAATAATGAACTGGTTATTTCTAAGGAAATAACTGCAAATTCCGCACGTTCAAGAATTAACGGAATACAAGTCACACTGGATTACATAAAGGAAATCAGAGAAAACTTACTGGATATTCATACGCAGCACCAAAATTACAATTATCTTCAACAAAAAAATCATATAATTTTACTGGATAATTTTGCATTAAAACCACACAGAGATAATATAGAAACATTCAATAAAAAATACAATCAATATATTGAGCTTCAAAATAAACTTGAGCAGGCTCAAAAAATAGTAAATACAACACAACAACAGGAAGAATTTCTTAAATTTCAAATACAAGAAATCGAAAGCGCAAATATAGAAGATATTGATGAATGCGAAAAACTTGAAAAAGAACTTGAAATTCTTGCTAATGCTGAAAAGATTAAAGAACTTTCATATTCATCATATTGGACACTATACGGAGATGAAGGCAATATAATAAATGCCCTCGGAATCGTAAAAGCAAATATATCGAAGCTGTCATCAATGGATGATAGTATAACAAATATTGAGGAAGATTTTGTAAATACATATGAGACATTAAAAGATATTGCAAATCAACTGCGTAATTATTCGGAATCAAAAGAAAACGATACGGAGAGAATGGATTATATTAATGAAAGACTGAGTCTTTTAGATAAACTTAAAAGAAAATACGGCAATACATTAGAAAACGTATTAAATACTTATAATAATTTATCGGATGAACTAGAAAAAATTGAATGTTCTCAAGATGACATAATAAAATATGAAAAAGAAATAAAAGAATTAAAATCAGAATTGGACAAACTTGCGAATATAATAAGTTCTGCAAGAAAAGAACTTGCAAATGTACTATCTGAAGCAGTAACAAAGGAACTTGAAAAACTTGAGATGCAAAAAGCAAGATTTAAAATAGACATTCAACCATGTGAAATGAATGAAAAAGGTACAGACAGAGTTGAATTTTTAATGTCCGCAAATATATCCGAAGAATTGAAGCCGCTTGCTAAAACTGCATCAGGCGGAGAAATATCAAGAGTAATGCTTGCAATAAAAACAATATTTGCACAGGCAGATAATACAAATACAGTTATATTTGACGAAATAGATACGGGAATATCAGGAAAAGCTTCGCAATCTGTAGCTGATGAAATAGCAAACTTAGCAAAAACTCATCAAATAATATTAATAACCCACCAACCTATTATCGCTGCAAAAGCCCAAGCACATTTTTACGTTAAAAAACAACAGACAGATACTACAAAAATAAGTGTTTATAATTTAGAAGGCGAAAACAGAATAAAAGCTATCGCACTATTGGCAGCAGGGGAAATAAACGACGAATCTGTTTCTTTTGCTAAAACTTTGCTTGCAGTATAAATACAGCTGCATAATAAAAAAAGACAAAAAAAATGCAAGTTTAAAGTAAGATTTAAGAACTTGCAATATTTACACTAGCCGAAACATTAATAACAGAATTATTATACAACGAAATTTATTTTTAGTAAAGTATCCTATTGTTTTTTTCCATTTTTAAATGATTTTTTTTAATATTTGTTAACACAAAAAAGAACATAAAAATAAAGCAAATAATTTAATTAAGATATGTGTATAAACTTGTAATAATTGGTCTTTTATCGGATAATTTAAATATAGAATAGAGGTAGTAGTATTATGAGAAAACCCGTAATTGCAGTTTTAGGCGCAACTGGTGTTGTAGGAAGACACATATTAGAAATATTAGAAGAAAATAATGTAGTTTATGAAGATATAAAATTTTTAGCCAGCAAAAAAAGTGCAGGTAAAACAATAGAATTTAAAGGGCAAGATTATACCGTAATAGAAGCGACTCCGGATGCCTTTGAAGGAGTAAATATTGTATTGGCATCAGCAGGCGGTTCAACAAGCTTAGCATTAGCAAAAGAAGCCGTAAAGAGAGGTGCGGTATATATTGATAATTCAAGTGCATTCAGAATGGAGCCTGATGTACCGCTAGTTATAGCAGGGGTAAATGATGAAGATATAAGAAAACATAAAGGCATTATAGCAAATCCGAATTGTTCGACATCTCAATTAATGCTTGTTTTAAAACCGCTGCATGATTATGCCGGAATAAAAAGAATGGTTGTAAGCACATACCAATCTGTTTCAGGTGCAGGTCTCGCAGCAATAAATGAATTAAGAGAAAACACAATAGCTGTAAATGATAAAAAAGAATTTGAGAACAAAGTATTCAAAAAGCCTATTGCTTATAACTGTATTCCTCAAATTGACGTATTTTGCGATAACGGATATACAAAAGAGGAAATGAAAGTAACAAATGAAACAAGAAAAATATTGCATTTAAATCCGAATACACCTATTTCATGTACGGCAGTTAGGGTTCCTGTATTTGTAGGACATTCTGAAGCTGTTACAGTAGAATTTGAAAAGGATATAACACCCGAGAAAGCAAGAGAGATACTGGAACATGCTTGGGGTGTAAAAGTAATTGATGATACAGCAAATTATGAATTTCCGACCGCAGTAATGGCAGCCGGAACAAATCCTGTTTATGTAGGCAGAATCAGAAAAGACATAGCTTTTGACAATGCAATTTCTTTCTGGTGTGTTGCGGATAATTTAAGAATTGGTGCCGCATTAAATACAGTAAGAATAGCGGAAAAAGTTATTGAAATGCAAGTCTTTTAAGAGGAACAAAAGTATGAGATATGATGCAGGCGAAGTAATAACAGCAATGATAACTCCTTTTAAGGAGGATTTAAGCATAGATTATCAGGGATTAGAAAAGCTGGTAAATCACTTAATTAATACAGGAACGGATGCTATACTTGTTGCAGGGACAACAGGAGAGACCCCGACGCTAACTCATGAAGAAGAAGATAAATTATTTGATTTTGTAAAACAAACAGTGGCAGGCCGAGTAAAAATTATAATGGGTGCCGGTTCAAACTGCACTGAAACAGCTGTCGAATCATCGAAAAAAGCGAGAAAAGCAGGTGCAGATGCTATTTTAACAGTTGTACCATATTACAATAAACCTTCACAAAAAGGGATGTATGAACATTTTTCCTCAATTGCAAAAGCCGTAGATTTACCTATTATCTTATATAATATTCCCGGAAGAACAGGTGTAAATATGCAGCCTGCAACAATAGCAAAACTGGCAAAAGAATATAAAAATATAGTTGCCGTAAAACAGAGTAACGGTGATTTAGATTTAATTAGTGATATTAAATCATTATGCCCCGAAGATTTTACAATATATTCGGGGGATGACAGTTTAACACTTCCAATGTTATCATTAGGTGCACACGGTGTAATAAGTGTTGCATCTCATATACAAGGTAAAAAAGTAAAACAAATGGTACAAGCATACAAAAAAGGTAATATAGAAGAAGCTTTAAAACTTCATCTACACTTATATCCATTATTCAGGAAATTATTTATGGCACCAAATCCTGTTCCTGTTAAAGCAGCATTAGCACATGCAGGAATAATAAATGAATACGTAAGAAAACCATTGGTTGTACTTGATGAAGAAGAAAAGAAAGAACTATATTCCGTATTAAACAAATATGAATAAATAAAGGAAAGCTGATTGTTAAATAGAGTAAAAACAATATTTAATAGAAAAAAATTCGGTAATACATTGGCAGAAACGCTGGTTGTATTGACTGTTATAGGTATTGTTTTTACATTAAGTATAGGTACATTCGTAGCAGATTACAACAGAAACCAGACCGTTGTAAGATTACAAAAATTATATTCCACACTATCACAAGCATTTGAAAAATCAGTAGCAGAAAACGGAAGTCCTTATACTTGGGACTACCCTGATCAATTAAGCGATCAAGGCTCATATGAATTTTTTCAAACATATTTAAGACCGAATTTAATGCTTATGAGAGATTGTAAAAATTCTACCGAAGGCTTTTGCAATTATTCATTTAAAGAGTTAGATGCAACAGAAAAGAATTTAAATGGAACTTGGGCAAGATTTTTCTTAAATGACGGAGCTTTTGTTGCTCTTCAAGCATTATCAAACAAAAATTACAAAGTTGTTTATTTTTATGTTGATACTAACGGTAAAAAACGTTTAAATGTAGTAGCAAGAGATATTTTCTTATTTGAATATTGGATAGAAAATATTGACCATCCTGAATACGTAGGCAAATTAAGAGCATATGGAGAAGGGAAATTACGTGAAGATTTGATATCTGATATTGATCCAAATAATTGCAACAAAAATACAAACGGAAATTATTGTGCAGCCTTGATTATGAACGATAACTGGCAAATAATTAACGGTTATCCTTGGGCTCAAGCAAGATATGTTGTTCAATAAATCATCTTAAGATTTTAAATATTTCATTACATTTTTGAAATATTTCTTTAGCCTGCGAAAAATCTATCATATTTGGACCGTCACAAAGAGCATTATCAGGTTCAGGATGAACTTCAAAGAAAAGCCCGTCAGCACCTGCAGCGACAGCAGCTTTTGCAAGAACGGGAACAAATTTTCTTTCACCTGAAGAACTTTCACCGCATCCGCCGGGGAGCTGTACACTATGTGTTGCATCAAAAATAACAGGATATCCCAAATCTTGTATTATAGGAATAGTTCTCATATCCGATACAAGATTGTTGTATCCAAAAGTAACGCCTCTATCAGTAATTGTAATTTTATCATTACCGGATTCTTTTACTTTATTTGCAATAGGTTTCATTTGCTGCGGAGCAAGAAACTGTCCTTTTTTAATATTAATAATCTTGTTTGTTTTTGCCGCAGCAACCAATAAGTCAGTTTGTCTGCACAAAAATGCAGGAATTTGTATAATATCTGCAACTTCAGCAGCTATTGATGCCTGTTGAGGTTCATGAATATCAGTAACTATAGGGACATTAAATTCCTTTTTTACCTGAGATAGGAGTTCCAAACCTTTATCAATGCCTAATCCCCTATATGAGGAAATAGAACTTCTGTTGGCTTTATCAAAAGATGATTTAAATATAAAATTAATATCTAAATCTGTAGTCAATTTTTTAAGGTATTCAGCGGTTTTAAATAAAATTTCTTTTGATTCTATAGCACAAGGACCGGCCAAAATCGTAAGTTTTTCAGCACCGATATAAAAATCATTTAATTTTACTTTATTAACCATTTATAATACCCTCCAAACAGTTTCATTATACAACAAAAAACAAGCATATAAAATATAGAATTGGTGACATCAAATTGTCTTTATAATAAAATAAAATCATACAGATATTAAAGAGGATAACAGTATGAAAATATCATTAGAATGGCTTAATGAATATGTTGATATAACAGATTTAACGGTTGAACAAATCGTTCATGAATTAACAATGAGTGGTCTTGAAGTTGAAGAAATAGAGAAAGTCGGTGCAAAATTTACCAATATAATAACAGCAAAAATAAAAGAAATAAGACAACATCCGAATGCGGATAAACTTCATCTTGTTGATGTTGATTTGGGAACACAGGTAAAAACAGTTGTATGCGGTGCGCAAAACATAAAAGAAGGACAAATTATTCCTTATGCATCAGTAGGTTCAAAAGTACTAAACAGAAAGACATTTGAACAATATGAATTAACACCCGCAGTAATAAGAGGAGTAGAATCCCAAGGTATGCTCTGCTCACAAGATGAACTTGGGTTAGAAGGATTACAGGAAGAAGACGGCATCTTAATACTAAACAGACTTTATGACAATATCGAACTCGGAACTGATGTTCAAAAATTATTAAACATACAGGAAGATACGGTTATTGATGTTGCACCTACCGCAAACAGAGGCGATGAAATGTCTGTTATCGGTGTAGCAAGAGAAATCTGTTCATTATTCAATAAAACATTAAAACTTGAAAAACAGACTGAACCGAGCGTATTAAAAAGACACCATTTTGAAGTTGAAATTAAAGCAAAAGATGCATGCGAATACTATGCAATTGCAGTATTAAAAGACTTAAAAATAAAACCGTCTCCTGATTGGATGAAAAGAAGACTTGAAGTTTCGGGAATTCGTTCAATAAACAATGTAGTAGATATAACCAACTATGTTTTACTTGAATACGGACAACCTCTTCACTCTTTTGACTTAGACAAATTAGACAATTATCTTTGCGTAAGACGTGCAAATCCGAATGAAACAATAGTTACATTAGATGAAGTTGAACGTCAATTAACAAATGATACTATCTTATGTGCAACAAAAGACAAAGGGGTATGTGTTGCAGGTGTATTTGGCGGACTAAATTCAGGTATTGATGAAAACACGAAAAATGTTGCATTAGAATCTGCATACTTTACACCTCCAACTAACAGAAAAAATGCCAGAAGCATCGGCTACAGAAGCGAAGCTTGCGCAAGATTTGAAAGAGGAGTAGATATTGAGTCGACAAAACCTGCTCTAATCAGAGCCGTAAATCTGTTAATTAAATATGCAGATGCAAAATTTGAAGGTATATCTGATACGGGAATTAATAAACTTGAAGATGTAATAATTACATTAAGATTTAATCAGGTAAAAAGAATTTTGGGAATGGAAATTCCATCGGAAAAATGCATAGAAATATTGGAAAATCTCGGATTTGAATTACTTGGCAAGAATGAAGCAGCAGCAAGATTTAAGACACCAAGTTTCAGAGTTAACGACGTTAAACAAGAAGTTGATTTAATTGAAGAGATAGCAAGAATATACGGGTACGATAAAATTGCACCTACACTTCCAAACAAAACACAATCACCCGAAGTGTCTCAAGAAGCAAAATTATTGGATAAAATAAATAAAATGTTCTTAGGGTTTGGTTTCAACGAAGCAATGACTTCATCATTAATAGGCGAACCACTTTTAAATCAATTCGGACTCGGCTACAAAAAAGAAGAAGCTGTTTTTGTTCAAAATCCGCAATCAGAAGACCACACGATGTTGAGACAAACAACAATAGCAAATATTCTCAGCACACTGAAAATGAATTTTGATAATGGGCAGAAAAATATTTGGCTTTATGAAATGGGTAAAACATATTTTATAAAGAAACCTGCTGAAAAAATAGACAGCGGTGTAGAAGAAAATCTAATGATATCAGGAGTCATGACCGGCGAAACAAATCAAAATTTATGGAAAAAACTGCCGGTATGTGATTTTTACACATTAAAAGGAGTTATGGAATCTTTATTCAGCCTTTTAAATATTTCAGGAAGAGTAAAATTAAATACAAACGATGATTGTACATATTTACATCCGGGAAGAAGTGCAAAAGTTGTATTACTGGGGAAAACCCCTGAAGTTATAGGGCATTTCGGAGAAATATATCCGATTCTTAAAGATAAAATGAAAATCAATCAAGATATATATTTATTTGAAATAAATTTAACTAAACTATTAGAAGCTGCAGCAATCCACACACCAAAATATAAACAACTGCCGCAATTCCCCGAAGTACAACGTGATATATCATTTGCGATTGAAAGAAACATAACAAATGATGAAATTGTACTTGCAATTAAAAAGAGTGCAAACAGCAAATTATTCAGAGGTGCTAATCTCTTTGACATTTATCAAGGCGAACACATACAAGAAGGCTATAAGAGTATGGCATACAGAATAACATTACTGGATGAAGAAACAACATTAACCGATGAGAGAATAAATAACGAAATGGAATCTATAAGAAACGGATTAATGAAGAAATTTCCTACAATTAATTTCAGATAAACAAATAATTAATAATACGAAAAGGATATACAAGAATGTATATCATTTTTATTTCCACAAAATATCTACACAACAAATAAATATACTATATAAATCATTATATTATTAATTTTTGTATCATAACGTAATAATTGAATAGAGAATTCTTGAAATGAAAGTCTAAATATATATAATAATAATATTAGAGATTAGGGAATGTACATGCTTAAAAACATTACATTAAATTTATTGGGGATTATTTCAAGGAGGATTTTCTAGTGCTTAGAAGCAGAGATATGGGTAGATCAATAGCTGTAAGAAGATGGACAAATACAGCATTAGAATGTTACAAACGCGGTTGTGTTTGTGAGGGATGTTTTTATACGGACTTTTTTAACGGCACATCACAAAAATGCCAAATGAAAGCATCCGTATTAGAGTTAGTGAGAGTATTGGGTAAACCTAACGTAGAAATACAACAGGTTTTGGTAGATTAGTACAAATTAATATTATTAAGCTCCCTATAATTGGGGGCTTATTTTTATTGAAAAAAAAAATAAGACCGCATAAAATGCGGTCTTATTTATAATTTAATTTTTATATAATATCTTTATATTCTTCTGTATTATTTAAAAGGTCATAATCTATTTCATTTTCATTATCCGCAATAACAGCAGCAACAACTGCATCACTTGCGACATTTACAGTCGTTCTAAGCATATCTACAACACGATCTATTGCAAATAAGAAAGCAAATCCTTCAACCAGCTGCTGCGGTGATAAACCTAAACTGTTTAATACCAAAGCAATTGTTATCAAACCTGCACCAGGGATACCTGCACAAGTACTTGAAGAAATAATAACCAAAAGCATTATTAATATAATTTGTAACGGTTCTATAGTTACACCATATGCTTGAGTTAAGAATATAACACAAACTGTTTGGAATAAAGCAGTACCGTCCATATTAAGTGTTGCACCTAAAGGAAGAACGAAACTGCAAACTTTATGTGAAATTCCTCTTTTTTCACAGCATGCTATTGTTAAAGGAAGTGTTGCACTGCTTGATGCCGTGCCGAATGCAACAAGCAAAGCTTCAATTATTGCAGCATAGAAAGTGGTGACCGGAACCTTGCTGAATATTTTCATTAAAATAGGATAAACAACAAAGAACTGTATAATAAAACCAAGCATGATTATTCCGAGGAACAATGAAAGTTTTGAGAAAATACTCAATCCGAAAGAAGAAACAGCAACTGTTGTTAATGCAAATACACCGGGGGCTGCAAAAACCATAATCCAATCAGTTATTTTCATTGTAGCTGCGAATACAGATTCAAAGAAAGAAACTATTGGTCTGTTTATTTCACCCAATTTAGATAAAGCAAGTGAAAAGATAAGAGTAAAGAATATAATCGGAATCATTTCACCTTTAGCCAGTGATTCCAATGGATTTTGAGGAATCATATTTAAGAATATATTTCCGATATTGCCTCTTTGTTCTTCAATTACTGCGCTTACCAATGTTTGAGCATCAACAGAAGCCTGTTGGCTGATAAAATGCTGTATTCCTATACCGGGTTGGAATATTAGGACGAGACCTGCACCGATAATAACTGCAAGAATAGTTATTATACCGTAGTATATAATCATCTTTTTGCCGAATTTACCGATTTGTTTGCTGTCACCAACACTTGATATACCGACTATTAAAGCACTGCATACCAAAGGAATAACTACCATTTGGATAACTCTGATAAATGCCTGACCTATTATATTTAGAATATTAATAACAGACGGCGCAATATGTGCGAATTTAACAAATCTTATATTTTGAGTATTAGTAACATCGTGAAGGAAATTACCAAAAATTATACCTAATATAATAGCTAAAAATATATGCCAATTCCTTTTAATACCAAGTCCAATGGCTACAAATAATGTTTGTGCGTGTAATTTCATAAATACCTCTATTCATACCTAGCATAACTGATTGTACAATTATTTAGATAATAATTCAAGAATTTTACAAGAGAATTGTATATAATAAATTTTGACTAAAAGAAAAAAAAGAATTATATTACTAAACATGAAAAAATTTACAACGAAATTGTTTATAATATTTGTTTTATTTTTAACTGTAATGTTCTACTCATTAATTTTTATCGGACATAAAAATACTAAAACAAATAAAGATTTTTCCATAGAAGAAATAAAGTTAATGGAAAGAAATATGATTGGTCCAATGCAGGATATTCCGCCGAAGCAAGGCAGGCATCCCTCGCATGCTATACCATTTTTAATCATAATCGTAGTCAGTTCTTGTTTTACTGCAATAGTTTTAAAATATATAGAAAAGAATTTTATTATTCCGCTTGAATACATACAGGAAAATATAAAAGAAATTGATAAAGGCAGATTGAACATTCGTTTTAAAACAGACAGCGAAAATGAAAATATAAAAAGCACCTATAGAACATTAAATATGATGGTGCAAGGACTAAAAGAGAAAGAAAAACTTCAGGATAACTTTATACAAAACCTTGTACATGATTTGCGTGCTCCTGTAATAGCTCAAGAGCGCGCAATGGAAATACTATCTGAAGACATGGAAGAGAATCCGCTGTTAAAAGGAATGATAGAGAACAATGAATCTTATTTAAAAGTAATAAACTCTATTATTGAAACATTAAAGCTAAAAGAAATAACTATAGAAAAAACAGATATAAATTTATGCGAACTGACAGGAACAATATTTAAAGCATTAAAGCCTGCCGCAACAGCAAAAAACATTACATTAATAAATAAAGTAAATAAAGAATTTGTAATATGGGCAGATTATATGTCTTTAAGCAGAATAATTATGAATATAGTTTCAAATTCAATTGAGAGCATAGACGAAAACAAAATAATTGAAGTAAGTGCTCAAAGATTACCGACCGCAACATCTGTTTCTATAAAGGATAACGGCTGCGGAATAAGCCAAGCCGATATAAAAAATATTTTTAATAAATATGTTTCTAATAACAAATCCGGCAAAAAATCTGTTTCGGGTCTTGGACTTTCAATCGTAAAAGATTTAGTCAACAAAAATTATGGTAAAATATACATTGACAGTAAACTGAATGAATACACAAGATTTGTAATAGAATTACCAAACAGAGGTAGAAATGGCAAAATATAATATTTTAATTGCGGAAGACCATCCCCTGACAAGACAAACTTTAGAGTATCAAACAAAAAAGCTTAAAAATGTCAATTTAGTTACTGCCGTTGAAAACGGGAAACAAGCAGTTGATTTTGTTAAAGAGAATAAAACAGATATTGTTTTAATGGATATAGATATGCCTGTAATGAATGGCATAGATGCAACAATAGAGATTAAAAGAACAAGAAAAGATGCAAAAATTATAATGCTGACTTCTCATACCGAAAAAGCTAAAGTATTAGATTCCTTCAATTCAGGAGCAAATGCATACTGTGTAAAAAATATCAAAATTGACGAACTATCACAAATCATGGATATTGTTGCAGAAGGCGGTATTTGGGTTGACACACAAATTGCGGGATACATTTTTGATGTACTGAAGAATATAGAAGAAGCTCAAAAACAAGAAAAAATCACAGCTGAAGACTTTAATATTTCCGAACGCGAGAAAGAAGTATTAAAAGAAATAGCAAACGGTCTTTCTAATGATGAAATAGCAGAAAAATTGTTTATTTCAAGAAATACGGTAAAGAATCATATAGCAAGCATTATCAATAAATTATCTGTAAAAGACAGAACTCAAGCCGCAATTTTTGCATTAAAAAATAATATATTTGGTAATAATTAATTCTAAATCTATATAGCTGAATGTAATTAAAAACAAATTTATAAAGAGCCAAATAGAAATTTGGCTCTTTTCGTAGTATAAATAATAATGTAGTTAGTTTGGGTATGTATACACATGGACATAAAAGATAAATCATTTCATTTTATTGCAATTGGCGGAGTCGGAATGAGTGCTCTGGCTAAATATCTGGCAGAGAGAGGGTGCAAAGTTTCAGGTTCAGACATTCAAGAGAGCAAATACACACATTTACTTGAAGAAAAAGGTGTAAAAGTCACAATAGGACATAATAAAAATTTAATAAAAGACAACATGATAATAGTTGCAAGCAGTGCAATAAAAGACACTAACGAAGAAATTATAAGAGCAAAGGAACTGGGATTAAAAATATATCACAGATCTGACATACTAAAAATGATATCTGATGAATTTTCACAAAAGGAAGATGCATATTTTATAGGCTTTTCAGGCACACACGGAAAAACAACAACAAGCGGTTTATGTGCATATATTCTGGCAAAAGCAGGATTAACACCCTCTTATGTTGTAGGAGGTATTATTCCGGAACTAAATACTAACGGAGAATATGCAGGAGAAAAATATTTTTCTGCCGAGCTTGATGAATCAGACGGAACAATACAAAAATATTCAACCGATATCGCAGTCATCAATAATATGGAAGAAGACCATCTTGACCACTATACAAACGGATTTACGGATATAGCCGAGACCTTCAATAAATATTTATCAAATAAAAAACAACAAATTGTTATTATAAATATTGATAATGAAGGAAACAGGAAATTCATGTCCTTATATCCCGATTACAAATACATTACATTCGGATTAAATCAAGGAAATTACACAGTAAAAAATTTGGAATACGAAGGATTTGGTTCTAAATTTAGTATTTATAAAGACGGAAATAAATCAGCTGATATTAGGCTTATAATTCCGGGAGAACACAATGTATATAATGCCTTAGCAGTTTTTGCAGCATTAAATGAAGCAGGAATAGATACAAATAGAATAGCAAAATATTTCGAATCATTCACAGGTATGGGTAGAAGATTTCAAAAAGTCTGTGAATTTAACGGAATAAAAATTTTTGATGACTACGCACATCACCCGAGTGAAATTAAAACAACTCTTGCAGGTGCAAAAGCTGCAAAAGATGAAAAAGAAAACATTGTTGCTATTTTCCAACCTCACAGATATACAAGATTACAGTCATTATGGAACGATTTCAGACATGCATTTTCGGATGCAGACAGATTAATTATTACTGATGTATACTCAGCAGGCGAAGATATTATAAACGGCATTAATTCAGAAAAATTCAACAATGAAGTTGTACATAATAATCATTACTATATTTCCGGGGATATTGAAGAATGTGCAAAAAAAATATATCCGCTATTAAAAAATAATGATATAGTAATAACATTAGGCGCCGGAACAGTTACGCAAATAGGTAAAAATCTTCTGGAAGAAAGTAAAAAGGCTAAAGTATAAGTGGAAGTACATAATAATTACAACATAAAAAATGACACTACGTTTAGAATCGGAGGAATTGTCGAGGCTGTTGCTTTCCCCGATACTATTGAGGAATTATTAAGTATAATTAATAATTATGATATTGTACTGGGAAACTGTTCCAATGTGCTTTTTTCTTCAGAATATATTAATAAAAAAATAATTTTAACAAAAAAACTTGATAAATTATCAATCGACGGAAACAAAATACTCGTACAATGCGGAACAAAAGGTCCTATTGCAGCGAAATCAGCATTAGAAAATTCTTTAACCGGTTTTGAATTTTTAGCAGGTTTTCCCGGCAGCTTCGGCGGGATGATATGTATGAATGCCTCTGCACATAATCAATCAATTGCAGATACTTTTGTTTGTGCTCGGGTATACGATAAAGAAGAAAAAATAATAAAAAACTTTGATAAAGATTCTATGAAATTCGGATATCGAAATTCAATAATAAATTCATCAAGATATATTGTACTTGATGCAATTTTTGAATTAAAAAAAGGCAATAAAGAAGAAATAGAAGAACTTGTAAACAGAAATATAGAATTTAGAAAAACCAGACAGCCTTCTTTAAAATACGGCAATGCAGGAAGTATCTTCAAAAATCCTCAAAATGATTCAGCAGGAAGACTTCTTGATTTATGTAATCTAAAATCCGAAAAAGAAGGCGGAGCAATGATATTTGAAAAACACGCTAATTTTATAATAAACTATAACAATGCAACATCTAAAGATGTATTAACATTAATGAATAAAATGTATTCAAAAGTAAAAGAAAAATATACAATAGAATTAATACCGGAGATAAAATATATTGGGGATATAAAAACGGAAGAGTACAGATTATGGGAAACGATAACAGAAAATTCAAAGATACAGCAAAAATAGCAGTACTATGTGGGGGATTATCAAGCGAGAAAGAAGTTTCAATGCGTTCCGGCAAAAATGTACTGGCTGCACTAAAAAGACTTGGATATAATAATGCAGAACTAGTTGAAGTAGACGAAAATATTGCGGAGAAACTTGCAGAAGGCAAGTATATAGCGGCATATAATGCTCTTCACGGCAAATACGGAGAAGATGGCTGCATCCAAGGAATTCTTGAAATATTAAAAATTCCGTATACAGGCAGCGGAGTAATGGCAAGCGCAATATGTATGAATAAAGAATATACAAAGAGAGTGCTTTCAACTTGTAAAGATATACCTTTAATAAAATCAGTTTTCGTAAAAAAAGGTGAAGATGTAAAAGCAGCTTGCAAAGATTTAAGATATCCGATAATAACAAAACCTGTATGTGAGGGTTCAAGTTTCGGTATGACTAAAGTAAATAAGCCTGAAGAACTGGAAGCAGCATATAATGAGGCACTAAAGTTTAATGATGATGTATTAATTGAAGAATTTATAAACGGATTTTTCATAACAGTAGGTGTTTTAGAAAAAGACGGAAAAGCATTTGCGACAGAAATATTAGAAATCAGACCAAAAAACGAATGGTACGATTTTGAAGCAAAATACACAAAAGGTATGTCTGATTTTATAGTTCCATCAACGTCACTTTCGGCAGATGAAACAAAACAAATAAAAGAAATTGCTGTAAAAGCTCACGAATGCGCCGGATGTTCGGGAGTTTCCAGAGTAGATTTTATGGTTATGAATAATAAACCATATTTTCTTGAAATAAACACAAGTCCGGGTATGACAGACACAAGCGATTTACCTGCGCAATCGGCAGTTATGGGAATAGACTACGACCATCTTGTTTTAATGATATTAAACAGTGCGGGACTTAATAAATAATGTCTGATGAATATATAATAGAAAGAAGAATGAAACAACAAAAACTTCGCAGAAAAGCAAGACGCGGAGAAATTATGTTGAGAAGAATCTACAAATTTATAAGATTTTTAATTCTTCTTTTTATAATATATCTAATACACAGACTGGCAGGCTCACATTATTGGTATTTAAGTTCAAACATATACAATTCAAAAGATATAAAAAGAGTTGAAATTCTGGGAAATAGGATTGTATCAAGCGATAGAATAATTACGGAAATGCAAAAACATGAAATACCAAATGAACCTATATATAAAATTAATCCTTCAGAAATCGCAAGAGAAATTGAGCAGTTATCACCTATAAAAAAGGCATTTATAAGAAGATACTGGTGTCCTGCACGTCTTGTTGTAATGGTAGAAGAAGTCAATCCGATTATAACAGTTGCGCCTTCAGAAGATGCACCTGATGTTGCAGCTTTCGGTCAAGGCGGAGAAATAATAAGCAGAGAATATTTACCGTTTAACCACAATGTAAATACATACAAAGTATTAAGCTATGGCACTAACGGCGATGATTACGAAAAATGGGATACGGAAAAAGTAAACTATTTATATAAATTAGCAAAATCAATAGAAGAATATTCGGAAGAAAAAATAGAATATATTGATTTAAGAATACCCCATAATGCATTTGTACAATTGCAAACAGTTAAAGTAAAACTGGGAGAACTTGATGTCTCCTTGTTTGAAAGAATAAAATCATTAAAAGGCATATTATCTTCGCCTGATATTATAAGATTAAAAAACCGCACAAAATACATAGATGTATCATGGCAGAAAGTGAAATATGTAAATCTTGAAGAATAAATGCTTGCAATAAAATATTTTTATAATAAGATAAATATGTCAGAAAAATTTTAATCCAAACAAAACATGAATAGAACTTATTAAATTAAGTCATTTTTGCATGTTTTTTTTATTTTTTAGGATAACAAATACAAAGAAAGGTAATTAAAGTGGAAGAAACTAAAGACACTAATGAAGCACAGGAAGTTAAAGAAGTTAAAGAAGTAAAAGAGCCTAAAGCTTCAAAATCAAAAAAGAGAAAAATTGAAACTACAACAGAACCTCAACAACAAACAGAATGGAAAGAACAAGTTATTCAAGTAAGCAGAGTAACAAAAGTTGTAAAAGGCGGTAAGAAATTAAGTTTCAGAGCAATTGTTGTAGTAGGAAATAAAAACGGACAAGTAGGCGTCGGATGTGCAAAAGCAGCTGAAGTTATTATTGCAATTCAAAAAGCTGTAGCAGACGGCAGAAAGAACTTAATAAATGTTCCTATATTTAAAACAACTATACCTCATCCTATTACAGGACGTTCAGGTGCAGGCAGCGTAATGCTAAGACCGGCTTCACAAGGTACAGGGGTTATCGCAGGCGGTGCTGTTCGTGCAGTATTAGAATTAGCAGGTATTGAAAACATATTGAGTAAATCATTAGGTTCAAAATCACCTTTAAATGCTGCAAATGCAACATTAGAAGCATTAAAATCATTAAAGACATTTGATGTTGTTGCAAAAAGACGCGGTATATCATTAAACAACATGCTTAACTAAGAGGAAAAATAATAATGGCTAAGAAAAATTCAAAAATAAAAATAACACTTGTTAAAAGCTTAATCGGCTCAACAGAAAAACAAAGAAGAGTTGCAAAAGCTCTTGGTTTAACAAAAAAAGATCAAACAGTAGAACACGAAAATACTCCGGTAATTATGGGGATGGTAAATGCGATTCCTCATTTATTGAAAGTAGCCGAGTAGTAAGGAAGGACACTTAAAATGGCAGAAAGAATTAAAATAGAAGACTTAAGACCGGCAGAAGGTTCTACCGGAAAAATAAAAAGAGTAGGCAGAGGCAGATCATCAGGCTGGGGTAAAACATCTTGCCGCGGTAATAATGGTGAAGGACAGAGATCCGGAAGATCTTCAAAAAGAGGATTTGAAGGCGGTCAGATGCCGGGATACAGACAAATGCCGAAATTAAAAGGATTTAAAAACATTCACGCTATCTGCTATGCTGCAGTTAACGTAAGTGATTTGGAAAAATTTGCAGGAGAAGAAGTTTCATTAGAAACACTGAAAGAAGCAGGCAAAGTTTCATCAAAAGCTGAAGGTCTAAGAGTATTAGGCAACGGCGAAATCAAAAAAGCCGTTACTGTAAATGCTTGTTATTTTACAGAATCAGCTAAAGAAAAAATCGAAAAAGCAGGTGGAAAGGCTCAGTTAGTATAATGCAACAATATCCGGCAAACCAGCAAAATTTGCAAGCAATGTTATCAAACCTAAATATTGAAGGTTTAGTACCTAAAATCATATTTACTTTTGTAATGATATTTGTATTTAGATTATGCGCACAATTACCGTTGTTTGGTATAGATTCACATAATTTTGCAAATTTAGCTTCTACAAACAATCTTATAGGCTTTCTTGATATGTTTTCAGGAGGTGCACTCGGAAGCGTATCAATTATAGCATTAGGTATAGGACCATACATTACATCATCAATTATTATGCAATTACTTGCAGTTGTAATTCCTCATCTTGAGCAATTACAAAAAGAAGAAGGTGAAGCAGGAAGAAGAAAAATCCAGCAATACACCAGAATGTTTACAATAGTTATAGCTGCAGTACAAGCTTTAGTTTTTGTAATTTATCTTCTTAAAACTGCTCGCAGTGCAATAATGCCTGATGTTAATTTATTTGTATTCGCAATCGGCTCAATAATAATATTGACGGCAGGTTCGGCATTTACAATGTGGATGGCGGAATTAATGACAGAAAGAGGTATCGGAAACGGTGCATCAATGTTAATTTTCTGCGGTATCATTTCTAAGATACCATTTTATGCTAATCATACAGCAACACTTGTAAGAGGAAATTCTTCCTTACAACCTGCACTTGCATTATTACTTTTAATTTTTGTAGCAACAATGATTATGATTGTAATTATGCATGAAGCGGCAAGAAAAGTAATTATAGTTAATCCAAGAAGACAAGTCGGGAACAAAGTATACGGCGGACAAAATACATATATTCCGTTCAAACTTAATCCCGGCGGTGTTATGCCAATCATCTTTGCAATAGCTATTTTGCTTTTCCCGACAACAATATTACAATTATTCGGTCAGGCAAATATAAGTAATGAAATATTAAGAACAATAGTTGTTACATTATCTACTTGGCTTAGTCCTTCAAGTGTAATATATGAAATTATTTATTTCTTGTTAATATTCGGTTTAACATTCTTTTATGCATCAATTATTCCTAATTTGCAGCCAAAAGAAATAGCAACCAACCTCAAGAAATACGGTTCATCAATACCCGGCATAAAACCAGGAAAACCGACTGCTGAAGCACTTGATAGAATTTTGAGCAAAACAACATTTATTGGTGCATTTGCTCTTGCAACAGTTGCCTTAATTCCTTCATTAGCTTGTAAAGCTACAGGAATTACCACTTTGCAAGGTATAGGTGCAACTTCATTAATCATTATGGTTGGTGTTGCTCTTGACTTCATTAATCAAGTAAGAACAAATCTATTACCAAAAAGCTATGAAAGCTTCTTAAAGCAATAAATAATAAAAAAATAGAAATGAGCCTATAAAAAGGCTCATTTTTTTATGTATTAATTATTAGATGTGCTATAATATAGACAGTATGCAGAAAAAAAGAGAATAAGTTATGAAAAAAGAATTTATTTTTATAGGTCCTCCCGGCAGCGGAAAAGGGACACAAACAAAGATGTTATCGGAGGAATACAATCTTCCGCACATTGATACAGGTTCACTTCTAAGAGAAGAAGTTGCGACAGGAAGCGAAGAAGGAATACTGGCAAACAGTTTTATGGAAAAAGGACAACTTGTACCGATAGAATTGGTATCAAGAATCATAAGAAACAGACTTCTAAAAAACGATTGCAAAGAAGGCTTCATATTAGACGGCTACCCCAGAAGTATGGAACAAGCTCAAGCTCTTGATAAAATACTTGCAGAAATTGATAGAGGAACTGACACAAAACCTCAGGTATTTTATTTCGATGTTCCGCAAGATAAATTAGTAGAAAGACTTGTAAATCGCCGTTCTTGTCCGAAATGCGGAGCAATATACAACATAAAGACAATGAATTTAAAAGATAATACAAAATGTGAAAAATGCGGAACAACTCTAACAAAAAGAGATGATGATACAGAAGAAGTTGCTGTAAAAAGATTTGCAACATATTTTGCTCAAACAGAACCTTTAATAGAGTTATATACAAAGAGAGGTCAATTATCAACACTAGATGCAAGTCTGGATATAAATACAATATATAAAAATTTAACAGGAGCTATTAAATAAAATGGCAATTCACAGAAAATCAAAACATGAAATAGGTATAATGAAACAAGCCGGAAATATTGTTGCTTTAGTACACGCAGCAATGAAAGAGGCGGTAAAAGAAGGTGTAACAACACAAGAATTAAATGATATAGCATTTAAAATCATAAAAGAAAATAAAGCAGATCCTACATTTTTGGGCTATCACGGATTTCCCGCAACAATATGTGCATCCTTAAATGAACAAGTAGTACACGGATTCCCGTCTAAAGATGTAATACTAAAAAGCGGAGATATAATAAGTATAGATGTAGGTGCAACATATAAAGGATTTGTAGGCGATAGTGCTTGGACATATCCTGTAGGTGAAATTTCCGAAGATAAAAAAATGTTATTGAAGGCAACAGAGGAAGCATTGTTTGCGGGACTGGAACACATGCGGCACAATGACAGACTTGAAAACGTTGCAGGGAACATAGAAGATGTTGCAAAAAAGTATAATTTGGGAATAGTAAGACAGTACGGCGGTCACGGAGTAGGAAGACAAATGCATGAAGACCCGTTTGTTTTTAACTACAGAACAAATAACCAGCTTATTCTGCAACATGGTATGGTAATTGCCATTGAACCTATGTTAAACTTAGGATGTGATGATGTTGATGTTTTAGAAGACGAATGGACTGTTGTAACAAGAGATAAAAAAGCATCGGCACACTTTGAACACACAGTACATGTAACAGATGACGGTCCGGAAATTATGACAAAATTACTATAAGGAAAATAAAATGATAGAAATGAAGGTAATGGGCATAGCTATAGATACGGCAACAGGCTCACCTATAATTGTTTTAAATGATAAAGACAACAGAAAAGCTCTCCCTATATGGATTGGTTCTGCAGAAGCAAGTGCAATTATAAGAAAGATGGAAAATATCAAAGTTTTGCGACCAATGACTCATGATTTAATTATGGAAATTATTGAGAAGACAGGTTATAGTGTAAACCGAATAGAAATAAATGATGTGGAAAAAGACACATATTATTCAACAATTTATCTTGCAGACGAAAACGGAAACGAAATTGAAATAGATTCAAGACCATCAGACGCTATCGCTGTAGCAATAAGAGCTGAAGCGCCGATATATGTATCAGCCAAAGTACTTGCCGACGGAAGTGTATCATGTGATGCGGAAAAAGATGCGGCAGAAGCAGAAGAATTTAAAAACTTCATACAAAGCATTAAGCCTTCCGATTTTGAAAAACTGCTTAAAGATGACAAGCGAATTGATCAATAAAACTATATTTATTATATCTATGACATTCCCTTCTTTGTCTGAAAAGAGGGGAATATTTGTTTTTATAAATGGTATTTCTTCTTATATCGGAGAAACCTGATAAACCTACAATAGTATCTTTACAAAATATGTCAATAATATAACTAAACATATACACCTTTCTTACTCTTGATGTATAATCTTTAATGAGAATATTTAAAAAATCAAGGAAAGGAACTTGAGAATGGAAAAAATCACAAAAGATATGGGCTTAATTGATATTATACAATCATATCCTGAAACAGTTGAAGTATTTCAAAAATACGGATTCGGATGTTTAGGCTGCGCAGCTGCAAGATTTGAAAACTTAGAAGCAGGTGCAAAAGTTCATGGTGTTGACCCTGATAAAATGGTTGAAGAAATGAATGCATTAATTGCAAAATAATTATTTATTTTTGAATATTAAAAATACACTGAATAATCAGTGTATTTTTTTTTGAAAATTTATTTAAAAATTATTTAAAATTAAAAAACAGTTCTCGCTGCTTTTGCGGGACATGCTCAATATTAGCTTTAAATGCATCTTTTAAATCAGCAGTTTTAACCATTACACCGCCGGGAGAAGTACGAAGTTTCAGCATTTCTTCTTGTTGTTCGAATGTATGAAGATATCTCAAGGCTTCTATTCTTTTCATTTCATTTTCATTTAATCGCCAGCCTTTCGGTCTTATAATTGGCGAAACTGCCTGTTTCGATTGAACCGGTTGTTTCTTTGCCGCATCTGTGGCAGCATCTGTTAATTTACTCCCTGATTTTGAAGATACAGGAGAATTAGCTTTATTTTTAAAAGTATTAACAGCTGTATTCAAATTCATATTTTTCTTTTTAGAAATCGCAATTGCAGCAATAGCAGCCGATGCAATAATTACAGAAGATGCAACTAATACATTTCTCAATTTATGAGACTTCGTTGCTTGCTTACTATTCGATTGATTCATTACATGCGGTATTTTTTTACCAAAAGAAATTTTATTTATTCTCATTTTATACCTCTCTTCACAATAAAATAAAAAACAAAAAAATATTTTTTTGTTTTATTTAAACATTTTATATAAAAAGAAATTTATTTTTTAAATTTATATTAAGAAATTTAACTAAATATTTTGTAAAATGCAAAAACAAAGATATTAACGTGACATTTAATTATGTTTTTATTATGATTTTAGTACTAATAAGGAAATAATAGTTTAAGGAGATATAAAAATGGAAGTAATTCTAAAGAAAGACGTACAAAACATAGGCGAAGCCGGTGATATAGTTAACGTAAAAGACGGCTATGCAAGAAATTTCTTATTACCTCAAAATTTAGCCGAAGCAGCAACAAAGGGTGCTAAAGAAAACAGAGAAAAGAATTTAACAAGAATTAAATTAAAACAAGAAAAATTACACGCAGAAGCACTTGAAACAGCTAAAAAAATTGAAGCAGTAGGCTTATTAGAATTTTCAGCAAAAGCAGGTGAAAGCGGTAAATTATTTGGTGCTATAACAACAAAAAAACTTGCTGAGGAAATAAAGACAAAAGCAGGTGTAGAAGTAGACAGAAAAACTATTTCTCTTGATGCTCCAATTAATAAACTCGGCAAATTCCATATGACAATAAAATTAACTTCTAAAGTAAAAGTAAGCTTAGATGTTAACGTAACGGCATCAGAAGTATTAAAAGAAGAAATTGAAGAAAAAGAAGAAGCAACAGTTGAAGAATAATTCAGCATATGCTAAAATGAATACATAAGGAAATAGGAAAATGATGTACACACAAATTCGACGCTATATTAATAAAGGAGGCTTTACGATATAATCGTACGATTTGTGGTGTAAATCAATAAGAGATATATAAAGCCTTCTATTAAAATAGAAGGCTTTTTTATGTATAAGGAGAAAATAATGCGACGTAACAAAAAAGAAATAATAAGAAATACAACATTTAAAAAATTATGTAATTTAGTATGGGGCTTATAGAAAGAAAGGTAAATATGCCGATACAATCAATAACATCTAAAATAATATCAACATTAGGAAATAAAGAATCATTAATACCGATTATGTTAAAAGACGGCGTTGATAGTGCCAGTTTAACATACAAATCATATAAAGAAGGCGGCATTGTTGAAGGAAAAGACAGAGCCATCGATGAATTTGGGACTCAAGCCATTTGGATTGGCGGTATTCCGTTTTTTAAGAAAATAATAGATAAAACCGCATATAAATCACTAAAAATTAATCCGGGCGTAGACGTAAGAATAATTGCAGACAAAGAATATTCTCAATGGGCTAAAGAAAATGCTCAAGGACTAATGTCTAATTCTAAAACTCAAAGTGTAAAACAGGCAATTACTGATTGTCTTGCAGATGGAGGGGAAAAAGCAAAAAAATTATTTAAAGGAAAAATCATAGCTGCAACTGCAATGACACTGGGTGTTTATTTCTTACTAACAAAACTAAAACAAAAGAACACAAAAAACACTGTAATAAAAAATATGCAAAAAGAAGTTTACACTAAAAATAAAGAAATAAAATTAAACAATAATAACGAAGTATTTAATGATATAGAAAAAGCTCAATTAAAACAAACAAAACCTTCATTCAAAGGTATATCAAAGAATATAACAGAAGCAATAATGTTTAATCCGGTACACAATATGAAAATTATTGATGCAGGCATAACAACAGAAAGATTGGCATGCTCAAGAAATAAAACAGAATTTGCCGAACATGCAATTAAAGAAGGCAGCTTCCTATTCTTCTTATACGGATTTGGCAATTTAATAGAAAAAGGAATAAACAAATTTGCAGGTAAAACACTAAAAAAACCGATAGATTTATCCATAAATGTTTTAATGGATGATTCTTTTGCGAAATCACTTAAAGACAAGAAAATCAGCAGTGATGCAGCAATGTTTGATAAGATGAAAACCTTAACGGAAAAATTAAATTTTATAAAAAATAATCCTGATAACAGCCTTGTTCAAGCTGCAAAAAAATCTAAAATTGTAGCTACGGTAAAGACAGGTGCAAAAAAAGGTGCTGTTGATACTTCTAAATATATAGATATGAAAGAGATGGCAGCACTTTCAGAAAACTTAAAAAATATAAGTAATAAATATAACAGCTCAAAAGAATCAATTACAAATTTTCTAAACAAAACAAAAGCACTAAAAGTAGCTTCCGTAATGGCAAATATCGGAATATCATGCTTGTTTTTAGGTTATTTAATTCCCAAAGCAGTATATAAATACAGAGAACTAAAACTCGGTTCAACAAAATTTCATGTTGAAGAAGACATAAAAAAAGGTAAAAATAAGTAATGTTTTTCACTTTTTATAATGGTTATGCTAAAATTATATCAGTAAAGAGGATATAATTTTGCGTTACAGAAGTTGTTATTGGATAGAAACAGGGATAAATTTTGATATAGATTCATATAAAGTTTGCTGCTTATATAGTGCAAAAGGCGGCGGCAACACTATAGTTAAAGATAACTATAAAGGTGAGCCCGTAGACTGGGATAAGTTTTTTGAATTTAAAAAAATGATGAAAGACATGCACAAAAGGGGAGAAACATACCCCAAATGTGAAGGTTGTATATATCTTGAAGAAAAAGACTGGCCTGATGACCATACAAAAATCAGTATGATTAATTTGGATTACTGGACAAAATGTAATTCTAAATGTTCATATTGTCACACAATGCTCGATAAAGAACGATATAATAAATTTAAAAACTATAACTTCCTTCCTATTCTTAAAGATATGATTAAACGAGATATTTTAAGAAATAACGGACACGTTAGTTTTGGAGGAGGAGAAGTCACACTGTTAAGAGAGTTTGATAAACTCTTACATATATTTATGGATGCAGGCTTCCCTTTAACAAGAATTCACTCATCCTGTATAAAATACTCAAGAGCAATAGAAAAAGGATTAAAGAACGGCTGCGTAGACTTAATCGTATCAGTTGATGCAGGTTCAAAGCAAATGCATGAAAAAATAAAACAAGTAAAATCCTATGACAAAGTATGGAAGAATTTGAAACGATATGCATCTCATCAAAAAGACCCGTATGCAGTTAAATCAAAATATATATTAATTCCGGGAGAAAATGATATAAAAGAAGAAATAGATTTATGGCTTCAAAAGTCTAAAGAGAACGGAATAAATTGTGTATTCCACGAAATTGAATCAAAATGGTTCTATGCAAGAAGAGACAGAAATGAAGAAATTCCTAAAGAAATACTTGAATTTTTTGATTATGCAAAAGAAAAAGCTGAAGCTTTAGGCTTGAAATATGTATTATATGAAAGAGCAGAGCATATGATGGAATACATAAAAGAGAGAAATGAACAGAAGGAGAGCCAATAATGCAGGAATATACAAGCTGTCATTGGCTTCAACACGGTTTAAGTTTTGAAAATGATCATATAGAAATGTGTTGTTTATGTTGTCATAAAGGCGGCGGAAGACTCTATATAAAAGAAAATTACAATGGCAAAGGTGTAAAATGGGAAGACATTTTTAACCTGAAAGAGAAGTTCATTGAGCAAAACAAAAACGGAGAAATAGACCCCAGATGCGATGGCTGTTTTAATCTTGTACACAGAGGCTGGCCGGATGATGATAAACATTATATAAATTACATTCACTTCAATCATTGGACTCACTGTAACAGTGATTGTATATATTGCTATACTTCTTGGGACAAAATAAATTATCAAAGAAGAAAACATTATCAAGTTCTTCCTATGATAAAAGATTTATTCAAGAAAAAATTATTCAGACCGGGAGGCGAAATTACATTTGCAGGCGGTGAACCCACAATATTAAATGAATTTGAAGATTTGACAAATTTTCTTATAAAACAACCCGAAGTTGAAAGGATTACTGTTCATTCTTCAGGCATTAAACATTCCAAAGCTATTGAAAACGGAATAAAAGCGGGGAAATTATCAGTCTGTTTATCGGCAGACTCAGGTACTCGGGAAATTTTCAAACGGGTAAAAAGAGTTGATAAATTTGATAAATTCTGGGAAAATGCAGAAAAATACGCAAAAGCTCAAGAAAAATCAGAAAATAAATATAATGTAGAAACCAAGTTTATTTTAATACCTGATGTAAATACAACAAAAGAAGAAATTGATAAATGGCTTGATTTAACCGTAAAATGCGGAATAAAATCAGTTGTAGCAGATATTGAGAATGACTATTGCAGAGATTTAAGAGCAAAAGATTTACCAAAACCTCAATTTCTTGTTGATTTAGGCAACTATATAATTCAACGTACAAAAGAGTTAGATTTAAACCTGATTGATTATAATAATTTCAGATATCTGACAACAGAATATCATTTAATGTAAGGAATAAAATGGAAAAATTCGAAAGCTGCAGTTATATAGAACATGGGATGGTATTAGACCATTGTAACAGAATACGTTCATGTAATAATTTTAATCCGAGATACGGAGGACGCCCTGTTATATATGAAAATTACCACGGCGAAAAAATTGACTGGAAAGAATTTTTTGATATAAAACGAGAATTAAGAAAGAAATACAGAGAGAATTCCTGTCCCGAACTATGCAAAGATTGTGTAAATACAGCATATAAAGAATGGGACGATGATGATTATATAGACTACTTACTTTTAACCCCATGGGTTCCTTGCAACTCTAATTGTATATACTGTGAAGCACCAAGAGATAAAGAAGTAATAGCAAATACAAAAGTATATAAAGTACTGCCGTTAATTAAAGATATGATAAAAAATAATATTTTAAAGAAAGACGGCACAATAGATTTTGCAGGCGGAGAACCTACAATATACAGAGAATTTGAAGATCTTTTACATGAATTTATAAAGCACGATTTCACAAAAATAATTATTCATACTAATGCAATTAAAAGAAGTAATGCAATTATAAAAGGTCTAAAGAAAGGTGTAGTAAGAGTTCTTGTTTCTATTGATGCAGGTTCAAGAGAAGTACACGAAAAAGTCAAACAAGTTAAATCTTATGACAGCGTATGGAATAACCTTAAGGAATATGCAAAAAATCAGCCTAAAGATGCAGATAATGTAAAAGCCAAATATATCATTGTTCCCGGATTAAATGACAATGAAATGGAAATCAGTTTATGGCTCGAAAAATGCAAAGAAATAAATATTAAAAGTGTTGTTTTAAATTTAGATTTTAACTGGATAATGAAAAATGTAGACGGCGATTTAATGCCTATATACAATCTTATGAAATATACTCAGCACAGAGCTTGGGAATTAGGTATAAACTGCGAATTATACGGGCAGATTTTTCAGGTCAAATGCGAAGTTGAAAAATCAAGAGAAGAGAATATCGCCGGATTTTAAATAGACATATACAAAAAAATAGGCAGATTAAAAATTAATCTGCCTATTTTTATATAAAATCTTATCTGCTTCTAAATCTTGAAAGAAGTCTTAAGATTTCAATGTACATCCAAAGTATTGTAACTAATAATCCAAATGCTCCGTACCATTCATATAATGCCGGTAAAGGTGCTCTGGAACCTTTTTCAATAAAATCAAAATCAATAATTAAATTCAATGAAGCAAAAATTACAATAAATATGTTAACACCAATTGCTAAAGGACTTGAATATGCAGGATTTGACATATCAAAGAAAGCCATATTTGCATGGAAAAATGTTCCTGCGACATAAGAAATTATATAAAATAAACCTATAGAAATTGTTGCTGCAAAAACAATACTTTTAAATTTTTCGGTAGCTTTAATTACACCAAATTTATACAAAAATGCCATTACAAAAACAACAAGTAATGTCATTATAACAGCTTGTGAAACAATTCCATCATACAATTTTTCCATTACACAAGAAAAAGCACTTACCCAGAAACCTTGGATAAACGCAAACAATGTACCTAAATATGGTGTAGTTTTAGGCTTAAACGCAATAATAAAAGTAATTATTAATAGAGGGAAAAATGCAAATTGCAATGCCATATTTAAAATATCGTATCTTTGCAATGTAAATAAATGGAAAGCAAGATATGCACCAATTAAAACTATAACCGAAAAAAACAAAAGTTTATTCATAGAACCTGATACAGTCATTGGTCTTTCTGCCAATGCATATGTTTGTTCAGTTATACTATCACGTAATATAGGATTTGTACTTCTCATTATATTCTCCTTTTCAATAAAATTATTATAACATAATTTTATATTAAGAAATCAGACAATTGCGGAGAAAAGATTTTTATTCTATAATTATAAAGCCGTGCTCCACGGGGACATTGCGGATCTCTTGACCCGAACGCAAAGCGGGGTGCAGAGCCTACTGTGAGACTCATGTAAGGGCAGCGGACTGTATATTAATTGTTGATAAGAACTCTAACTATGGCGAAAGCCTTCGAACCGTGTCAGGATGGGAACATAGCAGCACTAAGGAGATACTTTCGGGTGTAGTTACGGTAAAAGTAGATTATTATACAGAAAATTGTTTTTATATCAGACGATAGGTAGTGGCACGGCAAAAATGAGGGTTTATTTAGAATCCTCATTTTTATTTTCAATTTTTTCAATTTCTTCATCTAAAGTTTCAATATCCCCCGAAAATGTTTCGCTATATTCTTTTGTTAACTTTAGATATTTAATATAATTTTTATTATTTTTTAATTCTTTATGAACCTGTGCCATTAAATAAAAGATGTCGGCTTCGTCAGGTACATTTTGTATTGTCTGACGAAGTATATTTTCGGCAGAAGAATACTTTTTATGTTTAAATAGCAATTTAGTCAACAATTTTACCGCATTTAAATCAGCAGGATTAACATTTATTGTTTTTTCCAAATACAAAATGGCATTATTTTCATCATTAAGCTCAAGATACACTGAAGCAAGATTATAATATGCCCAACTGTAATCAGGATTTATAGATATTACTTCATTGTATAATTCAATAGCTTTGTCTATATTACCAATTTCCTTATATGCATAAGCAAGATAAAACATACAAACAGCATCAGAACTGTTTATACTTAGTGATTTTTCAAGATAATTTATTGCTTCGGGGAAATTTTTTAATTTTGAATACACTTCTCCCAAAGAAAATAATACATTTTCATCTTCATTATCTGTCTGTACTATTTTTAACAGTAATTCTTTTGCACTATCATAATCATTAGTTTTAATGTACACATTAGCAAGATTATACATAATATCCGTATTATCGGGATCAAGTGATATAGCTTTTTCATAGGCAGAAACAGCTGTATCATTCATTTTTAATTTTTCCATAATAATGCCGATATTATAATACACATTAGGATTATCGGGCAGAACTCCCTTTAAGAAAACAAAATTCTTTAATGCTTCTTGATTTTCGCCGATATCGGAAAGTGCAATTGCATACTGTTCTATGGCATCATAATCTTGCGGATTTTCTTTTATTCTGTCTTGAAGTTCTTTTATATAATCCTCACTCACAATACAATACTACTCCTCTGATAATATTTCACTTATAGCAAACGGAAGATATGTGATTATATCCGAAGCCATAACAGAATACTTTGTTAAATCATAAGAAGCAATATCACCTGCAAGTCCATGCAAATAAGTCCCGATTATAGCAGAATCCAAAGCAGAAAGATGTTGAGCAAGAAGTCCTGATATTATTCCTGTTAATACATCACCCGAACCGGCTTTAGCAAGTGCAGACGAGCCTGATTTATTTATATAAATCTTTTGTCCGTCAGTAACAAGACTTTCTTTCCCTTTTAATACCGTTATACATTCATACGTTTGAGATGTAATTCTGGCATATTTTTCTCTGTTATTTAGAATTTCATCAACAGAAACATTCAAGAGCCTTGAAAGTTCTATTGGATGAGGAGTTATTATTGAATTTTTAAGAGAAATTTCTCCTTTATGGTTTGCAAGAATATTAATACCATCAGCATCAATGACAACTTTTTGAACAGTATTCAACTGATTTAACAGATTAAAAACAAAATGCTTTGTATCTTCACAATTTGTTAACCCGCAACCGACAGAAACTACATTATAATTTTGAAGATCAGGAATAGTATTATCTGCAGCAATAGCACCATCTTTATTTGATTTCAAATATATAAATGTTGGCTCTGTCATTTTTGAGGCAAGGATAGGAACGATTATATCAGGAGCAGCAACCGTAACCATGCCGGCACCGATTTTATAGCCGGACATAGACGATAAATAAGCAGCGCCAATATAATTTTTTGAGCCGGCAATATTTAATATTTTACCGAATGTAGCCTTATTTGAATCTTCGGGACGTTTTGGCATCTTCCCGTGAACCAGTTTATAATCAATATATTCAACCATTTTGTCTCACTGCCTCATATAAAACTATTGCTACAGAATTGGATAGATTAAGACTTCTTTGTCCCTCCGCCATAGGAATTGTAATAGCATAATCTTTATTCTCATTTAAAATAGCTTCAGGAATTCCTCTTGTTTCAGGTCCAAATACAAAGAAATCATTTTCCTTGAATTGTCGTTTAGTATACACATTTTTTGACTTTGTTGTCAAATAGTAAAAAACAGAATCAGAATATTCTTTTTTTAGTTCATCAAGTGAGTTATATTGTATTATTTCCACACTATCCCAATAATCTAAACCTGCACGCTTAACATATTTATCAGAAAGAGAAAAACCAAGTTTACCTACAAGAAATAGTCTTGCACCCGTACATGCACATAATCTTGCGATGTTTCCAGTATTCTGAGGAATTTCAGGCTCAAACAAAACTATATTAAACTTCGCTATTTTCATTTTCTATAAATCTTTTACTTTCAATAAGTACCGGAATACCTCTTATTACGCACATACCCACAGTAATATAAACTAATACATCGGCAATTAAAAGAAGCTGCGGTTTATATGCAGAATACCATACAAACTGATCAACCGTCATACCGTTGTAAAATTCAAAATTAGGTATATTTGCGATAATAAGCATAAGAAATACAAGTGTTTTTGCGACTCCGTATACTGCTCTTGAAAATCTTGATGCAGTAAGAAAATGACAAAATTTATTTTGCATCATTGTAGACGAACCAAAAGCGGTATATCCTTTTGATAGAGCTATACTTCTGAGTCCGTCTGTCAGAATACCTCTTGTAACAACAACCATAGGCACCCAAACACCAACCCAGCCAATAACTGCAAATGCTATCCAATACAAATTTTCAACAACTCTATCTCCTAATATATCAAAAACAGAACCAAATTTGGATTGTTCATTCATTGCACGTGCAACTACACCATCCAAACCATCTAATATAATAACAAAGAGAGTTATAAAGATTGAAGAAATTACCAAATCAGGTCTTCCTGAAAAAATAAACTCAATTGCTATTATGCAAAGTATCATACGAATTATTGTCAATAAGTTAGCCATTATATATCCCCAATACTATTGTTTTTTACTTCTTGATAAAGCGAAATTAACTGAATCTAATGCTTTAACCTTTTCTCCCAACATAATTTTTTCAGCTTCCTCAAGTACTTTTACGACGTTAAATCCGTTATGTCCGTCACTTCTTGGCTGTTTTCCCTGTTCTATACAGTTTAAGAAATGCTGACATTCAAGTTTTAACGGTTCTATTTCTATATAATCAAGTACCTCTGTTTTAGATACAGTCGGAGAAGAACTTTCAAAAATTTGGAGTTTATTTTCAGGAACGGTATCATCAAATATTGCGGTAGCTTTTGTACCTCTCACAAGAAGATTTACTCTTTTCTGCGGATGAATCCAACTGTCAGAAATATGTGCAATAATGTTATCTTCATATTCAATAGTAACGTGAGTAATATCCATTATGTCGTTGTTATCAGAAGATGCACCTACAGCACTAATTACTCTGACAGGTTCCTTACCTAAAATATAACTTGTCATTGAAACATCATGGGGAGCCAAATCCCACATAACACTTCTGTCATTTTTAAAGTGATTTATATTAAGTCTGTCACTTTGAACATATCTTATTTCACCTAAAATACCTTCTTCTATAAGCATTTTAAGTCTATTAACGGCAGGATGATACATTAATAAATGTCCGACCATTAAAATCATATTATTTTTATTGGCAAGGTCAGCTAAAGCTTTTGCTTCAGCAGCAACTGTAGAAATAGGCTTTTCTACATAAACATGTTTACCTGCCTCAATAGCTTGTTTTACTATTTTATAATGTGTATGGCTTGGTGTAACAACTGCCACAGCATCAATATTAGGATTTGCAAAAATTTCACCCGAATCTGCAATTATGTTAACATCAGGATATTGTTGTTTTAAATTTTTTCTGTTTTCTTCATCTAAATCACAAACAGTATTTAAAGCATTAAGGTTGTAAAAATTTCTTACAACATTTTTTCCCCATATCCCGCAACCTATAACAGCAACATTATGCGCTTTCATTCTTATACTCCAAATTAATATGTACATGCACTAATGCACAATTATATTGTAGAAAATAAGAAAAAAAAGGTCAAATTAAATATTTATAAAGATTTATATAATTATACAATCTGAATTCTGCCGTCTTTTCTGACTTCGAACGGCTGTTTTAAAGTCTTTATATAATCAATTGTAACTTTATCTTTATCAAATGTATAACGTTCGATTATATCTTTGTCTTCACGTTTTAGCATAGAAAGACCGTCACCGCCTCCGATTAAAAACTCATCATATACAGCAGTGTATGTTTTGTTCGGATTTGGATTATTTACATCAATTTTTTCTACTTGACCTTGATTATTATAATAATACATTTCAAGTAAATTACCTGATTTATCCATTTTATAATTTAAGCCGGAAACCTGCATTATACCCGGTTTATGATTTTTAGCGGTAAATGTTTTTCCGCAAGATTTGATTGCATCAACCAAATCTTTTTCATTTATTTTTACTTTAAATAATTTATTACAAAACGGGAAGATACTTGATATATCACGTTCCGTTACCTTACCGTAATCAACGCTTCCCCTGAAGTTTGCGGAATTAATTAAAACAATATCCGAATTTAATTGAGTTCTTACCGCATCAGATACAAAATCAGCCCACGGATTTTCTTCCATATTCGCATTCTGAGGTAATGTATCTACATGCTTTAAACTGCCTATTACAGGAGATTCCCCTAAAATACTGTCAATTGTTTTTGCCATTATAAGGTTTGATGAATACCAGTTAGTATCCATAATATTATTTTGGACTTTAGCAATATGTCCTTTTTCGTTAAATTCAAGATTTAATATTCCAAAATGATTACCGTCGCGTCCTGCTTGAGTAATAACGACCGGCTCACCTGAAGGAGAATAAAACAAATTTTTACCTTCTACAACATCTCTAATTAAATCATGCGAATGTCCGCCAAGTATAACATCTATACCGGAAACTCTTTGAGCAATTTCTTTTTCAATTTCATTTCCTTCGTGAGAAAGCAGAATAATTTTGTTTATACCCTGTTGTTGGAGTTTATTAACTTCTTCCTGAAGTTCAATAATTGTTTGTTCTTTATCATCAATTGTTATACCGCCCAAATTTTCTTGTTTTTTTAGACGTTTATGAATATCTGAAGGTTGTACGCCAATCAATCCGTACTTTTCACCGTTTTTGCCTGTTTGTATAGTCGAGCGCGTGACCTTTGAAGAAAGTTCGGAAGGTAATTCCGGCATATTCATATTCATTCCGAGGATTTTTGTCTTACTGTCTTTTAAAAGTTTTCCGCATATAGAAGCTGTTATATCAAACTCATGGTTTCCGGGGGCTTCTGCATCAATACCTGCAACATCCAAAAATTTAGCAGCAGCCATGTTTCTTTTTTCATCAGAACCTATAAAAGTATCACCGGAACATAATTTTAATAAATCCGCGCCATTTTTATTAGCCATAATTTCAGCATGGTGTCCTGCTGAAACTAAACGTTCCATTTTAGGGATTTGACCGTGTAAATCGTTAATATAAAAAATAGAAGTTTTCGCATTATTGGAAGAACCGTTACTAATCGGTGTTGAAGTATTAATCGTTCCAGCTGCTATAGTAGTAGGTAATAAGTTCATGATTATTATCCGATTGACTATACACTTAGAACAAAAACTCAAAAAAAATTTTTTGCTGAATTTTTTTGATTTATAAAATATTTTTTACAAATTAAAAATGATTAAATGAATTTTCTTCAAATATTTTTTTTGTAATTTTTTCACCGTTACCGTTATCATCAATCACGACAGACGGATTATTATCTTTATTTTGGACAATACCTATGCATTTAAATATATTTTCATCCAGTTTAGAATATATTTCTTCGTTAACACAAATAAGAAGTTCAAAATCTTCTCCACCCCACAAAGCTAATTTTTTATAATCAAGATTATTAACAGTACAATACTGTTTTACATTCGGATTAACAGGAACTTTGTTGAAATCAATTTTAATACTGTGATTTGATGCAAGAGATACTTTATATAATGCATCTGCAAGTCCGTCCGAACAATCCATAACAGCAATATTTGAATCAATAATATTGGAAAGCTTTGATGCTTCATTAATTCTGGGGACAGGATTCAGATGGGCATTAATTATATCATTATCAGCATATAAAAAAGAAGAAAGAGCATGAAAACCTGCGGCACTTGTTCCGAATTCTCCTGTTACAAGAACAACATCACCCTTTTTGGCATAACTTCTTGAAGCAGAGAACATTGAATTCTTTTTGCCTATTGCACAGACAGAAATAACAATCTTTTCGGAACCTGTTATATCACCGCCAATTACTTTTACATTATATTCTTTACATACGTCATTAATACCTCTGTATAATTCCGAAACAAAAGAATCTTTTGTGAGTTTTGGCATTGAAAGAGAAACCGTAATATATTTGGGAATAGCAAGTGCGGCAGCCAAATCACTAAGATTGACACTAACTGCTTTTCTTCCCAGCAAATATGGAGAAGTTGTATAAAGAGAGAAATGAACATTTTCTACTAATGTGTCATGAGTAACATAAATGTCCAAATCATCTAAATAAGCACAATCATCACCAATAAAAGACGAATTGCTTAATGTATTTTTTATTATTTCTAAAAAATGTAACTCTCTCATATAGAGATTGTAGCATACAAAAGTAAAAAATATGTAACATATAAATATACAAACTCTTTAAAATATCTTGTAAGCATGTACAATATATATGTTTATAGCCGAACATATAAAAAGCGAGGTAAAATGATAGAACTTAACTATCGTAACGTACAAAAAGACGTAATTGGGGAAGAAAACGGATTGGATATCCAAGCCGAATTTAATAACTACCAAGAAACTATTCATCACATAATAGGTGAATTAAATTCAAATAAAGATAAACCCGGACAAAAACTTCAATGGATGAATTTAGGCTATAGTGAAGAAACCATGTGGTATATAAAAGAATTTGCCGCAATGGTTGAAAATCGTTTTGATAATGTTCTTATATTGGGTTTAGGCGGTTCGGCGCTTGGCGGCAAGGCAGTATGCGAAGCACTTTTACCTCCATACTGGAACTATTTAACAAAAGAACAAAGAAATAATTATCCGAGAATATTTTTCTTAGACAATATAGACCCTGACCAAATGAATGCGCTTTTAAATATTTTGGATTTAAAGAAAACACTTGTAAATGTAATTACAAAATCAGGTTCAACAGCCGAAGTTATGGCTCAATATATGGTCATAAAAGAATTAATGGAAAAAGAACTCGGTGATGACTACAGAAAAAATATTATTGCAACAACCGATAAGAATATAGGCATTTTAAAACAGCTGTCTGACCAAGAAGGTTATAAAACATTTTATATTCCTGATGATGTGGAAGGAAGATTTTCTGTATTTTCAGCAGTAGGCTTATTGCCGTTTGCATTAGTCGGAATCAATATTGATGAAATTGCACAAGGTGTTAAAGATATGGATTTAGCACTCAAAAATACGGATATATTTTATAACATAGCTGCGCAAAATGCATTGATTCACTTTTTAATGGACGTAAAACGTGACAAAAAGATTTCAGTAATGATGCCATACTCAAACAGACTTCGTTTTGTTGCTGATTGGTATTGCCAGTTATGGGCAGAATCTTTAGGTAAAGAACGTGACAGAAACAATAATATTGTTAACACAGGACAAACTCCGGTTAAAGCAATCGGGGTAACTGATCAGCACTCACAAATCCAGTTATATAATGAAGGACCGAACGATAAAATTATCAACTTCTTAAGAGTTAAAGAATTTGATACAAATTTGGAAATACCTAATATATTTGAATACACTGGAATTAGTTATTTGGGCGGAAAAACAATGAATCAACTATTTAATGCAGAAGCTGATTCAACTATGGCATCATTAATAGACTATAAACGTCCGAATGTAACTATAACCATTCCTAAAGTTACGCCTTATTATTTAGGGCAATTATTGTATATGTTTGAAGTACAAACAGCAATAACCGGTGCTTTATATAATATAGATGCATTTAATCAGCCGGGAGTTGAACAATCAAAAAATTATACATATGCGCTAATGGGCAGAGTAGGATATGAAGATTCAGCAAACGAACTGGCTGAAAAGTTATCTGTATCGGTTCAAATATAAATTACAAAAATAAATAATTCTATTTATCAATATTCTTTTTTAATAATGCATCGACACGTGCTTCCAAACGAGTATGCAAACCTTTTTTCAATGCATCACTTACAATGTTTTCAATATATTTGGAATAAAATTCTTCATGTATTTTTACAACATCAGAGAAATATTCCACTAAATCTTGATTATAGAAACGTGCATAGTGTTGAATTAATTCACTGAACTGCTGTTTACTCAATAAATACTGCCATCTTAATGTTAATAAATTAAATATTTCCCAAACCTTTTCCTTTGATTCCTTTGTTAATTGAATTGCACCGATATTTGGGAACCAAAAAAGAGATGAATAGTTTTTAACAAACCCGCCATCTAATATTTTTTCGCCGTAAATACTACTCATCAAAAGATTATTTGTATATTGAAATTCAACATTATCTTTTTCCCATAACGAGCAATGAAATTTAGTATCATGAAAAACAAAAATCGCATCATTTTTTACGTATGGTAATACAGTAAGTACATCCAATATTTCACCCGGATTATGGTGAGCGGTATCAAACAAACAGAAATCAATATCACCACCAATTTCATCAATAAATTTATATGATAAATCACCTGTGTATAACGTCCAATCAGACTTTAAATCCGGAAAATTATCAAGAAAATGTCCTGACTTTTTAGATAAATCACGATACCACTGAGTATTTAAATCAATACTGTATAATTTTGCATTAGGAATATTTTTTATCGTTTTCAATATTATATATGAAGAAGTACCACTTGAAACACCTATTTCTAATATTTTTTTAGGTTTTTTATCTAAAATTAACTGAGAGAGAAATTCCGTTTCATTTAACTCCATCTCGGAAAGATTATAAAATTCTTCATTTAAATCACTTAAAAGATTTTTAACTTCAGAACCTGCTTTTAAATAACGATAATTATTCATTTTATTTCCTCAAAGCAAAATATTAACAACAGACTAATAATAACATAAAAATTTATAATTAATTTATAAAAACGATTGTGTTAAAATATCAGTATGGAAAGAAATACACAAAAAGTATTAGGATATAATGTAGACATTTTATCCTTCGAAGAAGCAATTAATAATGTTTTAGCATCTGTAAATAATAATATCGGTATGCAAATAGTTACAATTAATCCCGAAATGATAGAACTTGCGAACCGAAATAAAGATTACGCAAATATTTTAAATAATGCGGAATTAGTTATTCCTGACGGTTCGGGAATAAAATTAGCATTAAAATTAAAAGGAATAAAGCAAGAGCAAATTCCGGGAATAGACTTTACAAGAAGGATACTTGAAAAATTTGCAGAGAATAATTTGCCGGTAGCACTTATCGGTGCGAAAGAAGAAGTTGTACAAAAAGCTGCAGCTAATTTGCAAAAAGAAATTCCAAATCTTAACATATGCTACTTCAGAAACGGATATTTTTCAGAAAATGATGAAGAACAAATAATAAATGATATTAAAGATAAATCACCGAAACTTGTTCTGGCAGCTCTCGGAGCACCTAAGCAAGAACAGTTTATATTTAAATGCAGAAAAGAATTAAATAACGCAATATATATAGGAGTTGGCGGTTCTTTTGATATTTGGGCAGGAAGTGTAGAGAGAGCACCGAAAATATTCAGAAAATTAGGCTGCGAATGGTTATACAGAACAATGAAACAGCCGGAGAGAATAAAAAGAATTTATAAAACTTTGCCTATGTTTTTAATAAAGGTTATAATTGAAGCAAGGAAAATAAATCTGTATAAAAGGGATAAAAATGTTTAATACTCTGAATGAAAAAGATATTCAAGAAATTGAAAATACATCAAAAAAAATGCGAAGAAACATTTTGATGATGATTCATAATGCGAAATCAGGACATCCCGGAGGCTCACTTTCAAGTGTAGATATCCTTAATGTACTTTTTACAAGAGTAATGAGACACTATCCCGAAGGAGAATTTAATCCTAATTATAAATACAGAGACAGATTTATTCTTTCTAAAGGGCATGCATCACCTGCTTTATATGCTGTTTTGGCTGAATGTGGTTATATTAAAGAAGAAGATTTACTCACATTCAGGAAACTTGGTTCCAAATTACAAGGACACCCAAGCAGCCGCTTACTTCGAGGAGTTGAAGTTTCAACAGGTTCATTAGGACAAGGTCTATCAATTGGCTGCGGAATGGCATTAGGATTAAAATTAGACCAGATAAACAGTAAAATATACGTTTATATGGGTGACGGAGAAATTGAGGAAGGCAGCGTTTGGGAAGCTGCAATGAATGCGTCTCATAACAAATTGAATAACATAATTGCTTTTGTAGACAGAAATAAATTGCAGATAGACGGTTCTACAGAGAATATAAAATCCATCGGGAATATAAAAGAAAAGTTTTCTGCGTTCGGATGGAATACAAAGGAAATAGACGGACATGACATAAATGAAATATATAATGCTATTATAAATGCACAAAATAGTGATAAACCGTATTTAATAGTTGCAAATACTATAAAAGGGAAAGGCGTTTCATTTATGGAGAATAATGCCGGCTGGCACGGTAAAGCTCCAAACGATGAGGAACTTCAAACAGCACTTAATGAACTAAAATAGGATTAAGATATGACAAGGGAATATAAATCAGTAAGAGGAGAATACGGAAAAACTCTCGTAGAGCTTGGTAAAGCAGACAAAAACATAGTAGTACTTGATGCGGATTTATCTTGTTCAACACAGACAAAGCTTTTTGCAAAAGAATTTCCTGACAGATTTTTTAATGTCGGTATAGCAGAACAAGACTTAATGACAACTGCCGCAGGACTTGCTTGCACAGGTAAAATACCTTTTGTTTCTACATTTGCAATGTTTGCTACAGGCAGAGCTTGGGATCAGGTAAGAAATACAATATGTTATTCTAACCTTAACGTAAAAATTGCAGCAACACACGGAGGAATTACGGTAGGCGAAGACGGTGCAAGCCATCAAGCACTGGAAGATATCGCTTTAATGAGAAATATCCCGAATATGACAGTTATAGTTCCTGCTGATGCACAGGAAACAAGACAAGCTATAATTTTTGCGGCAGGATACAAAGGTCCTGTTTATATAAGAATTGCAAGAAGTAATCTTCCTGATATCTTTGATGAAAATTACAAATTTGATTACAGAAAAGCACAAATTATTAAAGAAGGTAAAGATATTACACTTATAACAAACGGTGAAACTTTGGTAGAAACAATAGATTGTGCTAAAATATTATCAGATTACGGGATAGATGCTGAAGTAATTAATGTTCCGGTTGTAAAGCCATTAGATACAGAAACAATAATAAATTCCGCAAAAAAGACAAACAGAGTAGTAACTATTGAAAACCATTCAATAATCGGAGGTCTCGGAAGTGCTGTATGCGAAGTACTAAGCGACCAATATCCGACAAAAGTTACAAGGTTCGGTACAAATGACGAATTCGGACAATCAGGAACAGCAAAAGAACTAATGGCATACTACGGATTAAATGCCGAGCAACTTTCAAGAAGAATAACAGGACTAATCAAATGATACAATTACGCAATGTATATAAAAAATATAAAGATATTTATGCTCTCCAAAACATAAATTTGGATATTATGTCCAGCGAATTTGTGTTTTTGACAGGTTCATCGGGAGCAGGGAAATCAACATTAATGAAACTATTATACAGAGAGGAAATTCCGACTTCCGGTACTGTCATGATAGGGAATATAAACATCGCAAAACTGCCTAACGACAGAGTACCAAATATCAGAAGATGTATGGGAATAGTATTCCAAGATTATAAACTATTACAAAATGTTAGTGTATACGACAATATTGCATTAGTAATAAGAACTTTAGGCATGCGTTCAAAAGAAATTCAGGAAAGAGTCAAAGGCGCACTAAAAGTAGTAGGTTTACTAAATAAAATGAATGCAAGACCTTGTGAATTATCAGGCGGAGAACAGCAAAGAGTAAGTATTGCGAGAGCAATTGTAAATGGTCCTCCGTTATTAATTGCGGATGAGCCAACAGGGAATTTAGACCCAAAAAATTCTATGGAAATTATGCAAATACTTGAACAAATTAATGAAAAAGGTATTACAGTTATTGTTTCAACTCATGACAGAGATATAGTAGACTATTTCAGAAAACGTGTAATTACAATGGAACAAGGACAAATTATTAGAGACGTACAGGCTGGTACTTATGAGTGATAGAAAAAAAATAATAAAAGAAACAGTAAAAAAACATATCCCGCAAAGACATTTAGCTTCTGTTAGGATTATGTACAGAATAGCAATGGAAACTTTCTACGGAATAAAAAGAACCGGTTTAATAAATATAGCAATTATAGCCGCTATGGCAGCAATATTAACAATATTCGGTGCATTATTCAGAACAAGTTTTTCATTGAGTTCGTTTGTAGATAAATTAGGTGATGCTTTTGAAATTTCAGTATATTTAAAACCAAATACAGACCCTGTATATATGTCTACAAGGCTTAGAGAAGTTCAGCATGTAAAGAAAATAACAATAGTCACAAAAGAACAAGCTTGGGAAGAAATGAATAAAGATATGGACGTATCAGGAATGGAAAACCCGTTACCAGACACGCTTCATATCACGGTAGACGATCCTGCAAATATTACTTCGGTGTGTGATGAAATTAAGAAAGTTTCAGGAATTGAAAATATGTCATATGCGCAGGAAATAGCAAAAAAATTGCAGACATTGACAAATGTATTTAATACTGTCACATTATTTGTTCTAATAACAGTTGCAATGCTCACGATAATAATAATAAATGCTACTATTCAGCTCGTAATCCAGTCCAGAAAAGAAGAAATTGAGATAATGAGATTAATGGGAGTAAGTAACTGGTACATAAAAATTCCGTTAATATTACAAGGTGCAGTATATGGATTTTTAGGTGCAGTAATATCATTAATTCCATTAAACACAGTGCAAAAAGGATTATTAAAGCTTCATGATTTCTTAACAATTCCGCAATCTGACTTTGCAATGAATATCGTTGTATTCTGTTTATTTGTAATGGCAATATTTTTCAGCGCAAGCGGAAGTTTATTATCAATAAAGAAACACTTACGAGTATAAATATAAAAAGAGGAGTATTAATTACTCCTCTTTTTACATTCCATTCTCACTTATGCTAACTGCCAAAACCTATCTTGGCCGATTTTGTTTTAGTTTCAGCCAAATATTGCTTTCTGTCAGGTTTTTCTTCACCTGTTTCTTTTATTGCTTTTAAATAATCGTCGACGGAGATATCAGCTCTGTCACGTTCCATTGCATTAAGTGCTGCTTGCTTTGAAATTATGCATATAGAACTGTTTGAAAATCCGTATAACTGGTTTGTAATAGTTTTTAAATCATCGGGAGATGATAATAATTTCTGCCCTTTAGATAAAGGTGCAAGATTTTTTATTAATAATGTCTGTATTGCATCTTTATCGGGAATATCAACAAATACTTTAGAATCAAAACGTCTGCGTATAGCAGGGTCTAAAATATTATATTTATTTGTTGCACCAATAATAATGACATTAGACTGTTTTACCTGATCAATACATTGCAGCATTGTTGCAACCTGTTTAATATCTTCAGGCCAAGTTTGAGCACCTCTATCAAAACCGAGAGAATCAATTTCATCCATAAAAACAAGAACCGGTTTTTGCTGCTTTTCAGAAATTCTTATAGCTGCATCAAATGCACTTTTTAAATTTTTTGCTGTCATATTAATATATTCGGAACCGGCTTTACTTATGTTTAACATATACATAGGAGTATCAATTTCTCCGGACAATGCTTGAGTTATGTATGTTTTACCGCAACCGGGAGGTCCATATAAAAGCAATGATTTGGGAATAGATTTTCCGTATTCTTCAAAATCAATTTTTGCCTGCTCAGGATTATTTATAAATTGAATAATTCCGTTGTTTAAATCTTTTTTTAATTTATCCATGCCTGCGACATCTTGAAATCCTTTAGGAGAAGTTGCAGATGGTTTAAATTCTTCCAATAAAGATTTATCTTTACCGGAGAGGGCACCTGAAATTTTATTTATTAAATCTTTTTTAGGGTCATCGGTTATTTCCATCCCATCTTCATCAAATTTAGGCTGATATAATTCATCTTTAGGATTATTGGACTGACCGGTTTTTGATTTTGAGAGTTCTGATTCTGTCCATTCGGATAAAGCTTCCATAACATCAGCTCGCCAATCATCTTTTTGGGAACCGTTTTTTACAAATTCTCTGTTATAGTGAGCATATTCTCTATCAGGATATCTTAGTTTAGGGAAGGTAAAAGATACAAAGCCTGATAACATTTGTTTTGAAGTTGAAAGCATGTCTTGCAAATCTTGATACAAAGAAGTTTTTGGACCATTTTTCTTTTCTTCTTCTCTAAGATTATCTTCAACTAAATTACAATAATCATTCAATGAAGCAATAGTTTGCGACATAACCGTATTTTTACATTTTCCCAATTGTGTCTGAAGTGATTTATTTAATCTTTTATCATAGCCAAAACTGGGTTTAGAACTGTTTATCGATGAAATTTTCAAAATAAAATACCTCTCTTACAATTTTATAAAATATGTCAAAATAATATTTGCTAGAAAAAATAAAATATTTAAGTATTATTAATACTTGAATTAGAAAATAAGTTTATGATAATATTAAAACATCGCTTTGGAGAAGTGGCCGAGTAGGTTTAAGGCGGCACCCTGCTAAGGTGTTGTATGGAGTAATCTGTACCGTGGGTTCGAATCCCACCTTCTCCGTTTTTTGTGTTTATAAATAAAACTATAGAAGGGATGAGAACCCAACAAAACGAAGTTTTGTATTTGGTTCGAGCGGATTTTGCGTAGGGTGGAGTCGAAGCATTGCTGAGCGAACCCGAAAAAACCGATGTTGATAGTTTTCGACAACGAAGTGAAGAAAACGCCACAACATCGTGGAGCAAAATCCAAGAATATCCCACCTTCTCCGTTTTTTTGTGTTTATAAATAAAACTATAGAGGGGATGAGAACCCGACAAAAACGAAGTTTTGTTTTTGGTTATATCAAATGCTTTAAAAGAATTTTTTATATAAAAATGAAAGCAATAAAAAAGGTGGGTACTCTTTTCTCTTGACCCACCCTCGCGTTATTTAAAATTTATTATTGATTAATGTGCAAATTTTCTGTGCCATAAATCTGCGTATTCTCTTTCTTCTCCATTGATTTCAAAGGTTGCGCCTTCTTGATGCATTAATTCGTTTCCTTTTCCGTCAAAGTTATACTCTGTTGAAGTTTTATCAGTATTAGCAAGATTTATGCTTGTGATACCAAGATCGAATAATGAAGTAGCATCTGAAGTATAACCGCCTGCTTTAATTCTGAGTCCGAATTTTTGTTCTAAGAATGCAATATCATTTTGATCTAAAGTTGTATCGTCACCGCCTATTAAATGATTCTGTTGTGCTAATGCTTTTAAAGCTTCAAATCCGTTTTTATATCCGTCAGCTTTTCCGTCACCGTCTAAGTCGGTATTATCACCAAAGCATTCTGAACCATCTTCACCAGAGAGGCCGTCACCATCTTTATCAAATACAAGTACAGCATCTGCGGAGTTAAAGATATTATCTAATTTGCCGTCACCGTCAATATCATAAGAAATCATTTCATCAGTTGTATTAATACCGTTTCCGTCAATATCAAATGATAGAGGAGAACTTGTTGTATATTGTCTTTCTGATACATTAATTTCATCAGGTTCATCGCCGTATGAATATACTGTTTTCCATTCAGCATTTTCTGCGTGTGAATCTTTTAAATATCCGCTGCCGTTTCCTACTATATCATAGCCGCCGCCCCAAACATCAAGACCAGAACCTTGTTTGCCGTATTCTCTTGCGATAGATTTTCCTGTAGTTGCATTATATATGTGGAAAATACCGTCCTGACCTTTTGCATAAACATAATCTTTTAAATTAACTCCGTTGTCTTCTGCAAGCTTGATTTCGTCTTTGACCATTGCATAAGTAATAACATCTTTTCCTAAATCTTTTTTAGCATCAGCCGCATTTCCTTTTGTAGGAGTTTCTTTACCGTCAGCTTTGTCACCATCTTCAGGTTTGTCACCATCTTCAGGTTTGTTTGCATCATCAGATCCATCTTCGCCTGTTTCTTTTCCGTCTTCAGTTTTTTCTGCTTTTGCAGCTTCTTCAGCAGCAATTTCATCAGGAGTTTTGTCGCTTGCTGCATCCCAAATACCTTTAGCTTTTCTTGTATTTATTTCACGGCTGACATCATGGAAAGCTTGTTGATTGTTTTTAAATGTTTCGCTTGTTTCTTTTAACTTCGTATTTGCTGTGGTTACAGCTTCTCTTGCATCATTTAAAGCTGTTTTTCTGTTATCTTGAGCTTGGTTTACTCCTTGAAGAGCTGTTGTAATATTTTTAAGAGCTTCGTCTTCAGCAAATTCGGAATTTTTAACTGTTTCTTCATATGCATTTTGGCTTTCATCTCTTGCTGTTACAGCTTCATCAAGAGCTGTTTCAGCTTCTTTAAGTTCTTCTTCTTTTTGAGTAAGTTCTTCTTTTCTTTTTGCAAGAGTTTCTTCAGCTTGTTTAACAGCAGCTTCAGCCTCTTTTACAGCATCCTTTAGACCAGGCAATTCGGGATTCTGTTGCATTTTCGGATTGCCTTGCTCATCTACTTCACCGGTTGGTACAAACAAAGGAGCAGAATCAAGTGCTGCTTGTGCATCTGTTAATTTTGCGTTAGCATCTGCTAATGCACTGGTTGCTTCGCTTACTGCAGTTGTTGCATCAGATACTGCACCTGTTAATTCATTTACTTTATTTTGAGCTTCGGTTTCTGCTTCTTGTTTTGTTTTTACATCATCTAATGCTTTTGCAATTTCTTCGCCATATTTTTCTTTAATTTCATCATATTTATCATGTGTATAATCTAATTCTTTTTCAGCTTCAGCAACTAACTCATCCTGCGCTGTAACTGTTGATGAATAAGCATCTTTAGCTTCACCGACACCAGTTTTTGCGGTATCCATATCAGTTTTAGAAGTATCATAATTACTTTGAGCTTCTTTTTGAGATGCTGCTAAATCAGAATTTGTTTTGTTTCTAAGGTCATTTGTTTTTGTTTCTTCAGCGGTTGGTTGAACATTTTCCGGTGCAACGGGTGTACCATCAGGATTTACTGCTCCCGGATCTGCCGGTGAAGCACCAGGACCGTTAACAGGTGCCGTTCCGCCGCCGTCTTGTGCTTGTTCTGAGCCACCAAGAGCCTCTTCAATTTCATCTGCAGATAAAATATTATTATGATCTTTATCATAAGCTGATTGGCTGCTTAATAAATCAGCTATGATTTGATCAGCTTGTTCTTGACTGAATTTGTTATCAGTAAATATACTTGCTGCTTCATCTCCGCTTTTGGTAACTAATTTGCCATTTTCATCAGTATAACTAACAGTTAATTTACCGTTGTTTACTGAATAATTGAAATCAATTTTGTTAAATGCCATATCCTACTCTCCAAAAATCTCCTCGTACATATACATGTAAAAATTTTTCATTATTTCAAATTTCAAAATTTTTATAATTTTTACATATCTTTACAAAATTGTTAAAAAATTAAATTAAACGGGAAGCGCAAATCCTTGACAAAAAATAAGAAAAAGAAATAAATTAAATATAAAAAAGTGTAACCGGCTAAAAGAATAATAATAAATAAATATATGATAATATATTTTTGTTATGAAAAAGTTTTTCAAAAGGGTATACAGTTCATTTTTAAGTAAAATATATGATGAAATAGTTAAATCTCCTGTTCGAATACTTCCTGTTACATTTCTGTTTTTATGTATTTTGGGTGGTATTATACTGGATTTGCCTTGTTGCGGAAAAATGTCTTTCATCGATGCTTTGTTTACATCTGTAAGCGGAGTGTGTGTTACCGGTTTATCCGTTCAGGATATCAGCACGGAATTAAATTTTTTCGGACAGATTATACTTATGCTGCTAATTCAAGCCGGAGGACTCGGAATTATGAGTATTTCATCAATAATTTTTCTTTTATTAGGTAAAAAAATGTCTGTTACATACGAAAAAAATGCAAGAAGCATGTTTGATGCAGAAAGCAAAGATGAAATTAAAGAATCTTTATTACTGATTTTTAAATATACCTTTTTACTAGAATTTATAGGATTTATTATTCTTGCCGTAAGATTTTCCCATCTGACTAATGATATATTTTACGGTTTAAAACAAGGTATTTTTATTGCAGTATCAGCATTTTGTAATGCAGGATTTGCATTAATTTCCGATAATTTAATATCATACAATAATGATACAACTATTCTTTTAACCGTTTCATTTTTGATAATCTTAGGAGGTATTTCTCCTGTTATTGCAATAACTCTGCCCAAAATTTTTAAAGGAGAAAAGCTTTCACCCGTAGCAAAAATTGTATTCACTTCAACAATCGCATTACTTTTTATAGGAACCTTTTTTATTTTAATTTCATCTTATAACGGTGTACTAAAAGATATGAGTTTTGCAGATAAACTTTTAAATGCCTGGTTCCAATCTGTTAGTGCAAGAACTGCAGGATTCAGTTCAATTGATTTAAGCAATATATCATGCGTAAGTTATTTAACATTAATTTTCTTGATGATTATAGGCGGTTCCCCCGGAGGTACAGCAGGTGGAATTAAAACAACTACTTTTGCAGTATTAATAATTACTACTTATAACATTTTTACAGGAAGAAAAAACATTATAAGGAACAGAGAAATTCCTCATGAAACAATTTATAAGGCTATTGCATTAATATTTATATATATATTTGTATTGATAATTTCATGCTTATTATTATTAACAACTCAAATTATTCCACATACAAAACTTGTTTTTGAAGCTGTTTCAGCAATGGGAACAGTTGGACTTTCAATGGGAATAACCTCACAACTTGATACTTTCGGAAAGATAGTCATAATATTGACAATGTTTTTAGGCAGGGTATTCCCCGCAATGATTATTTATTATCTAAACTCAAGGACTAACGAATATTATTTAAGTTATCCTAAAGCAAAAATTTCATTAACATAGGAGAAAATATATGAAAGAACAGATTTTAATAATTGGTTTGGGACAATTCGGTATGGCATTGACTAAAACTCTTTATGAAAAAGGTTATGAAGTTATAGCTGTAGATATAGACCAAAAACTTGTTAATGAAGCTTCAAATTATGCAACTGATGCAATATGTATAGATGCAATAGATGAAACATCTCTTTCAAAACTTTCTCCAAGAAACAGAGATTTAATTATTTGCTCGATTGGAACAAGGGAGCCATCCATTTTAGCAGTTGCTCTTTTAAAACAAATGGGATGCGAGAATATAATAGCAAGAGCCTCAGAAGCTATTCATGCAAGAATTTTAAAAGCCATTGGTGCAAAATGTATTATTAATCCCGAATATGAATATGGTAAAAAATTTGCACATAAAATTATATTTAAAAGTCTGTTTTTTGATAATTATTCTGACGAACTTGAATTATTTGAAATTCCGGTACAACCTTTTATGGTTGGTAAAAGTTTAAAAGAACTCAAATTACCTGATAAACATAATGTAATAGTTACAGGCATTATGAAAAACAATAAATACACAAGACCAATGCCTGATGAAAAATTTGAGCCTAATGACAGGCTAATAGTAACAGGCACAAATGAAGATATTGAAAAAATAATGAAGGAGAACAATTAATGAATTTTTCAGAAAAAATTTATTTTTATTTTATAGTTCTTTTAATTTGTTCTACTATAATTACAATAGCAGGCATATATGGTTTTCAACGCCTTGAACCTTCTATTAAATTATTAAACAGCAGTAATACTCAATCTATATATTATGCGGAGCAAATGCTGACAAGCATTTCCTCAAGAAAAGATTTAAAAAATTTTGAAAAGAATTTAGATTTAGCAAAACAAAATATAACAGAGGACGGAGAAGAAGCCGCAATAAATAAAATAGCTGAAAATTATTTGCCTGCATTTAACGGAGACAAAGAAGCAGAAGAAGAAACAATTAATAAAATAACTGATTTTGCAAAGATTAACCGATTAGCAATGGAAAATGCAGGTATAAAAGCTAAACAACAACAAGCCATAGGAATATGGATTATTCTGTTTCCATCAATTTTTATTTGGCTGATAGGAATTGCTCTGTTAAAAAGGATGGATAGAACTTTTATTAAGCCTATACAAGAATTAAATAATGTTATTTTTGATTATAACAAAGGAAATCATATGAGAAGATGTCCGTCCATAACAGTTTCTAAAGATTTACAAATGCTTTATGACGGAATAAATAATATTTTGGATAATAAATAAATATATATAAGGAAATACCTGAAATTTAAGTATTTATAATATACATAAAAACCTAAAACAAAATTTTATGTATAATATTTTTATAGCTTATGAGAGATATGCCATGGAATACAGTTTTTGCGAACAAATTGACAGACATTTATGTTTTAATAGGGATTATATATCACCCTGCACAGTAGGGAACAATACAAAAGGACAAATAATTCCTGTAATAAAAGAACACTATAACGGTGAACTTATTGATTGGTACCAATATTTATGGGAACGCAAAGAAATAAAAGAAAAAGCAGAAAAAGGCGAACTGCCTGAAACCTGTCAAAATTGCCAATTTTTATCATGCAAAGAATGGAATGATATAAATACAAGATGGGAATTTCAATACATACAATTTTCCCACTGGTTAAACTGTAATTCCAACTGCATATATTGCGGGAACCATAGAACAGTTAACAAAAAATCAACAGATGACACATATGATTCCCTGCCGGTACTTAAAGACTTAATAGCAAGAGGCTACGTTACGGAGAACACGGAATTTGATTTTGCCGGCGGTGAGCCTACTATGTACTATCGTTTTGAAGAAATGCTTAATATATTAAATAATATAGATATAAAAAGTGTTTTAGTTCATACAAATGCAATATTATACAGTAAAGCAATAGCAGAAGGTATAAAAAGAGGGAAAGTAAGCCTTTGTATTTCCGTTGATGCAGGGAAAAAATCAACTCACGAAAAAATTAAAGGAGTTAAATCATACAATAAAGTATGGAAGAATATAAAAAAATATGCTTCATACAATAACCCATCAACTTCAAATTTTATAAATTTAAAGTATGTACTGGTTCCGGGAGAAAATGATACGGAAGAAGAAATAGAATTATGGATGCAGCAATCAAAGAAATATGCAAATATGCTTATTTTAAATGCCGATAATAATATTTTCATTAATCCTATCAATCCCGAAAAAAAAGATATTATTATAAACAAACTATACAGACTTTCAGAATTTTTCATAAAAAAATCAAAAGAATATCATATGAATTACAGAATAGAATATAATTTACAAACAGTTTATATAACACTAAACAAACAAGTTCCGGAAAATAAAAAATAAATTTGCAAAATATCAAAACAAATAGTAACATAAAGAAAACAAGGAAAAACTAATGGGTTTAAGATTTAGAAAAAGTATAAATATTGGTAAATTATTCAGAGTCAATTTCAGCAAATCCGGAATCGGATACAGTTTTGGCATTCCCGGTGCAAGAATAAGCAGGAGTGCAAAGGGCGACGTAAAAACGACATATTCTATCCCCGGAACAGGGATTTCATATTCACCGGATAAACCCAAAAATAAAAAGGAAAAGAAGAAGACTCAAACAGAACAAGAGTCAGATACAATGCGAATGGTAAAACAAATTGTATTTTTTATATTAATGGTTGCCATAGCATATGTTGCAAAGAATTATTTACATTTGTTTTAATAAAAAGGACTGATTTGAAAATATCAAATCAGTCTTTTTATATATTTATATTGTTATACAGCTGCTTTAGCTTTAGGACCTGCAGCAACAATTTCAGCAGGCATATTAGGATATTTAGCAGAGAAGTTATCTGCGAACATTTGAGCTAATTTATTAGCAGCATCATCATATGCAGCTTTATCAGACCACAAACCTCTTGCATCTAACATTTCATCAGGTACATTCGGACAATGCAACGGATAATCAACATTAAATACATCGTGGTGTTTAAATTCAATTGAATCAAAAGCACCTGTTAAAGCAGCAGTAACCATAGCTCTTGTATAAGATAATTTCATACGTTTAGCACCTGAAGCAGCACTTCCGCCTGCCCAACCTGTATTTACCAAGTATACTTTTGTTCCGTATTGATCTAATTTATCACCTAACATTTTTGCATATACAGAAGCATCCATCGGCATAAACGGCTCACCGAACAATGTCGAGAATGTAGGCTGAGGTTCTGTAACACCTCTTTCAGTTCCTGCGAGTTTAGATGTAAAGCCTGTTACGAAGTGGTACATAGCTGCATTTTTATCTAATCTTGAGATTGGAGGTAATACACCAAATGCATCAGCAGTTAAGAAAATAACAACCTTCGGTATTCCGCCCATTGAAGGAACTTGTGCATTATTAATATAATTAATCGGGTATCCTACACGAGTATTTTCGGTTAATGAACCGTCATTAAAATCAAATTCTCTTGTTTCAGGATTCATAATAACATTTTCAACTAATGAACCAAATTTAATAGCATTGTAAATATCAGGTTCATGTTCAGCAGAAAGATTAATACATTTTGCATAACATCCGCCTTCAAAGTTAAATACACCATCAGGAGACCAACCGTGTTCGTCATCACCGATTAATTTACGAGCAGGATCTGCAGATAAAGTTGTTTTACCCGTTCCTGATAATCCGAAGAATACTGCTGTTTCACCTGTTACAGGATCCATATTTGCACTGCAATGCATTGGTAATACGTTTTTCTTTGTCATTACATAGTTCATAGTAGCAAATACTGATTTTTTAATTTCGCCTGCATATTGTGAACCGCAAATAATTATTGTATGAGCTTCATAGTCAATTGCTATACAAGCTTCGGAATTAGTTCCGTCAACTTCAGGATCACATTTAAATCCCGGAGCACAAAGAATTGTGAAATCAGGTTCACCATAATTAGCCAATTCTTCTGCAGTAGGTCTGATTAATAATTGATGAATAAACATATTCTGGCTTGCTAATTCATTGATTACACGGAATTTTTGTGTATATTTTTTATCAGCTCCTGCAAAACCGTCGAATATAAATACTTCTCTATTTTGCAAATATGCTGCGATTTTGCCTTTTATAGAATTAAATCTTTCTCTTGAAATAGGTCTGTTTACCTTTCCCCATGCTATATCATTGTGAATAGTTTCTGTATCAACAATAAATTTATCTTTAGGCGAACGACCGGTATATTTACCTGTTGTAACGACCAAAGCACCTGTATTGCTTAAAGTACCTTCGCCAAGTCTTAATGCGGCTTCCGTCAACTGAGCCGGAGTTAAATTACGGTATACTGCCTTTGGACCAATTATACCCATTCTTTCGATACCATATGTTTCCATATTGTTTCCTCCTTTATATAACTGTTATTATTAATTAACTAAGTAAAGTTCGGCTTAATTGAATCAATTCTGATATAAACATAAATTAACCCATGATATATCATTGATTCTTCTATATATATTAGCACAAAAAAAATTTATAAGATGCAATACATCGTAATTTTTTTGCCTTATCGAACAAGCAAAAGTATAATTATAAATATCATGTATACATTTTTAATTGGCATATTAATATTACTTACGGGATACCTCATATATTCAAAATACACGGAGAAGCAGTTCGGAATAGCCGATAAACCTACACCTGCCAGCAAGCTTAATGACGGAGTTGATTATATTCCGCTTTCAACCAATAAAAATATGTTAATTCATCTGTTAAATATTGCAGGGTTAGGACCCATTTTAGGTGCAATACAAGGTATATTATTTGGACCTATTGCTTTTATTCTCATTCCGATGGGTTGTATTTTAATGGGCGGAGTTCATGACTACTTTGCAGGAATGCTTTCTGTAAGAAACAACGGAGCACAAATAACTGAACTTATAAAAAAATATCTCGGTCAACTAAGTTATAAATTATTTATAGTAATTGTATCAATAATGTTATTATTGCTGGCAGCAGTATTTGTATATACTGCCGGCGATTTAACAGCGGAAAGATTTTTCAAACAAACGGATTTTTCATTAAATAATCCTATAGTTATATCCTTATATGGCACAATTGCATTGTATTATATTCTTGCAACACTTTTTCCGATAGATAAAATTATAGGCAGATTTTATCCGTTATTCGGATTGCTGTTATTAACCGGTACAGGTCTGGTATTACTCGGGTTTTTTACACACGGAATTAATCTTGAAGAATTAAACTTTCACCATTTGAACGAACATCCTTTGAAGAACCATATACTTCCGATGTTTTTTATGACAGTCAGCTGCGGACTTCTTTCCGGTTTTCATTCAACACAAGCAACTATTATTTCAAGAACAATTAACACAGAAAAAGATGGCAGAAAAGTTTTTTACGGAATGATGTGCTTAGAATCATTAATTGCAATGATATGGGCAGCAGGTGCAATGCACGTATACTCAATGAATATACTTCCTAATAATATGGTAGGAAGCGTTAATGTAATAAATTCGATAGCTGATGTATTTGTATTTCCTTTTCTTACGTTCATAGTGACTGTAGCTGTAGTAGTACTTCCTATAACATCAGGAGATACTGCATTGAGAGGTTTGAGGATGATTCTTGCGGAAGCATTTAATCTAAACCAAAAAGCAATTAAAAACAGATTAATCATCATTATACCAATAGCAGTAATTATTATTTCCATAATATTATGGGCAAAAATGAATGACGGAAGTTTCACTCTTGTATGGCGCTATTTTAATTTTGTTAATCAATTAATAGCAATACCGACATTTTTATATGCTACGGTATATTTGTACAAAACAGGAAAGAATTATTATATAACACTTATCCCCGGATTATTTTATATTTTCATAACCTCATCATTTATATTAAATTCCCCAATAGGATTTGGACTAAGTTACAAAACATCTGAAATTGCAGGTATTATATTAACAATAATCAGCATATTAGCTGTTTTTAAACATTTAAAACGAGAGAAGAATAAGGAACAGGAATGAAACCTAAATTTTTACCCAATGAAAAGCAGTTGGAATGTATTAATACACTAACAGGCCCTGTTATGGTACTTGCAGGACCGGGCACAGGGAAAACCTTCACTATAATACAAAGAATAAAGCATATGTTAAAACAAGATATTAATCCTTCTTCAATATTATGTTTAACATATTCCGAAGCCGCTGCAAATGAAATGAAAAAAAGAATAGTAGATGAAATAGGAACTGTTGCGGCAGCTGTTTCTGTAAATACGTATCATTCGTTTTGTAATGAAATTATTACGCAATACCCAAATGAATTTGAACTTCTTGACGGGGTAAGTCTTGCTGATGAAATAACAAAAAGAACAATTATGGGTGAGGTTCTTGACGAAATAAAACCTGAAATATACAGAACAAAATGGGGAGATTATTATTATTTCATTCCTGAATTATTAAAGGCTGTAAATGAAATAAAATCAAATCAAGTAACAAAAGAAGAATATTTTAATACATTAAATACTCATCCTGACTGGCAGGGCAAGATGGATATGCTTGAAGCCGAATATAAGGACAGAGAAGAGAAGGGCAAACTTGTAAAAACATTTTTAAGCTCGTACGAAAGTCATAAGAAAAAAATCGGCAAAGCAAAAGAGGCTTGGGATATATATGAAAAATATGATATTCAGCTAAAAAAGAATAATTTCATAGACTTTAACGATATGATAAATATGGTTTTAGATGTTTTTGAAAAGAACGAAGATTTTCTACAAACAATATCAAAACAATATAAGTATTTTCTTGTAGATGAATATCAGGATACGAATTATTCTCAAAACAAAATTGTATTTTATCTTGCGAAAGGTGCGAACAGTAATAATATTTTTGTTGTAGGAGATGATGACCAGATAATTTATGAATTTCAAGGTGCAAAAACAGATACGCTTGAGAAATTTTTAATAAAATATCCGGATACAAAAGTAATTTGTTTAAATGAAAACAATCGCTCAACACAAAACATTCTTGATTTCAGTTATGACATAATTTCACAAGATAAAACAAGACTGGAATTTAATCCCAGATTCAACAAATACAATATAAACAAAAAACTTACCGCTAAGAAGCAGGAATTATTTGTAAAAAATAAGCCGATAGAAATTCACGGATTTGGCGATATCAGGCAGGAAAATAATTTTATAATAAACAAGGTACAGGAGATTATAAAATCCGGAGAACTGCCGTTAAATAAAGAAAATCAACCTGACTTATCCCAAATAGCAATACTTACCAGAGAGAACAGCGAGCTTAATAATTTTGCGAACTTACTTGAAGCAAATAATATAAAATATCAATTAAAAGAAGCAAAAAGCATCTTTGATATAAAATCTTCGCTTGTAACATACTTTTATTTAAAAGCATTATACAATTATGAATATAACGGAGATAAGTTATTCGGTCTGTTACTTACAGAGCCTTTTAATTTTGACAATTCAGACTACACTTTTCTTCTTGAGCAAAACAGATTAACAAATAAAGACCTTATAACAAACATTAAAAATAATCTGGAAACACATCAGTGGGCATCTCCCATTCGTATAAAAAACTTTATGGAAACCTTTGATTTGCTTTCGGGATATAAGAGTTCTTTAAATTTAAAAGCTCTTGTAATTGAAGTAATAAACAGAACCGGAATATTAAATTACTTTGTAGAAAATGATATTAGCAGAAGTGATAATATTTATGCTCTAAAGAAAATTATAGATGAAGCGCAAAGCTACATGTATTTAAATAAAGGTGCTTGGCTTGGCGACTTTTTAGAACACATTGATACCGCATTTGAAAGCAATATTCCAATCAATATAGATAAAGAGGACTACACACAAAACGCAGTTCAACTATTAACACTTCACGGTTCTAAAGGAAGAGAATTTGAATACGTATTCATCCCCAATTTAATTGCTAAAAAATGGGAAAGTAAAAGGGTGAACAATTCATCATCATTACCTATAGACAAAGATGATAAGAAAGAAAATGAAGATGATGCACGACGTTCTGAACAATTAAGGTTACTTTTTGTAGGAATAACACGTGCTATGCATTCTTTAACCCTTTCATATTCAAATTCTATTGATGCAAAACCGCAAGAGTTAACCTCTTATTTGGAAGAACCGCTAAAAAACACAGAAATAACTAAAACATACAATCACGATTTAGAAAAAGAAGATTTTATAAATGAAATAGCGCAATCAATTAAAAAAGAGCCGTTTAATTATGCGGAAGCTTTTAAAGACGAATTAAAAGCCAGAACAGAAAAATTCACATTAAGCCACAGTTCGCTTTCAACATACATTAATTGTCCAAGAATGTTTTTATACTCAAACATTCTCAAAATACCAATTTTAGATAAGGATGTTTCCTCTGCTAATTACGGAGATGCAATACACAAAACATTAAAATATGCGATTCAATATGCAAAAGAAAATTCGAGATATCCTGAAATACAAAAAATAGAAGAAGTTTTTAAAAAGTATTTAAGCAATGAGAAATTTGAATCACAAAACAAACGTGACGAAATTGAGGCAAGAGGTCTCAAATGCATTAACAAATATTATAAACAAATGCTTGAAACACCGCCGGAGAGGATATCCGCAACAGAATACTCTTTTAACTACATACCTGTAAAGAACAACTACATAAAAGGTTTTATAGACAGAATAGAAGAAAATTCTGATGGCACGCTGGAAGTTTATGACTACAAAACGGGCGGTGCAAAATCAAAAACACAAATTGCAGACGGAAAAGAAAATGAAAATTATTTAAACCAATTAAGATTTTATAAATACGCACTTGAACTTAAAAATCCGAACAAGAAAGTATCAAGAGCAGGTCTTATCTTTGTCGAAGAGCCTGACAGTAATTTCTATATAAATTTAACACAAGATGATAACAAAATTATTGAAGAAAAGATATTATCGACCTATGAAAACATATCACGATTAAACTTTATGCCGCCAAGGAAAGAAGAAAGAAATTGTGAATATTGCAATTACAAACATTTATGTAAGCTAAGTGATTTATAATAAAAATTATCACTATATTTGACTATACCGGGAAATATATATATTATTATAGAATTAAGAGAAAAGGAGAAAATAATGGAGTTGAATATTGAAGATATAAAATCATTAGAAGGTTTTATGCTTGATGATAATGAAGACGGAGCATTAGACAATATTGTAGGCTATAAACGTGATTCATCAGGAAGAATTGTGGAACTAAGCATAGATTTTGACGGCGATAATATGGCTGATTCTAAGATTTTCATTGAATATGATAATGCAGGAAGAATATACAAAGTATACAGAGATAAAAACCACGACGGTACAATAGATTCTGTAGTAATTTACGAATATGGTGCAGACGAAACAAGAACTGTTCAATATGATGATAACGCAGACGGTAAAATTGATTATATTGAAAAGATTGATGAAAGCGGACTGACAACAATAACTGACGTTAGAGATTTCAAACAAAAATTTAAAGAAGCATTTAAAGAAATATTTTTTAAATAATAAATAATAACAACACCAAAAGACATAACCAAAAGGTTATGTCTTTTTAATTATTATTAAATTTTTACGGTATATTGCAGCAGGTATCCCGAAAGAATACTTACTATCAGTATTATACCTATTATATTTAACGTATCCTTAAACATATCTTTGTGTCTTAACAGGACAAGAATACCAAGTCCCGCATTAGATAACAGTCCTGCCATTGCAGCACCAAAAGTTATAGAACCTTTTATTAACATCATTGTTATTGCAATTGATACTGCACAGTTCGGAATTAAACCAATTATTGCGGCAAAAACAGGCTGCAAAAATTTTACTTTGTTAAATATAACAGGCAAAATATCAAATCTTCCGTATAATTCAATTAAGTAATTCAATATAACTGTTATTACCAATATAAATATAAAAATATTTAATGTATGTTTTAACGGATGATAAATCAAATCACGTTTTCTGCGTTTTGATACACTGTGTTTACAGCAGCCGTCATCTTCATGATGCAAATGACAATCCTCAACATCTGCAACGACAATGTATTTTTTGTCCTTTAATATAATGTCTATAAGGTAACCGGCACATACACCAATAACAATTTTTACACCGATTATCGGCAATACATAATTAATTTTATCGGGCTGAGTAAGTAATATAGGAATTGCCTCATCAGATGTAGCAAGATATATCGCAATTAAAGTACCTTTTGTTATGAATTTCCTCAGATATAAAGTACTTGCAATAATAGAAAATCCGCATTGAGGAATAATTGCAGCAAGTCCTCCGACTAAAGGTGCCGTTTTCTCGGATTTTTTCATAAAATTATTGATTTTTTCGGAATAAAAGTATTCTATGATTTCTATTAATAAAAATATAAAAAACAGAAACGGAAGAATATGGATACTGTCGATTATTGCATCAGCAAGCCAATCAGGCATTCCAAGTCCTTCAATAATACTATCAAAAGATGAAAATAAACCTTCATTAAAATCATTTATTCTGTTTATTAATTCAATAATCATATTTATATATCTTCTTTCATTTTATGTTTTTTATTTGCTTTTTGTTTTTTATGTTTTTTATCATGTGCAGCATTTTCATTTTCACATCCTAATGCTTCATTCAAATGTTCAATTAATTCTTCCGAATGGTGATGCATAGCATGTTCAGATTTATGGTGTATATCAAAAATGTGAATGTGCATAGCCATTTCTAATTGTATTAAAGCCAAATTGTAATCCGCAATACTTGTAATGTATGATTTTCTTGCATTTATATAGTTATTTCTTGCCCTTTGTAAATCGCCATAACGTTGTGTATTTGCTTTATATTTCTTTTCCACAAGTTTTAACGTGGAATATGCATCTTCCGTTTGCGACTTCGCAACAGGGATTTGACTTATACATTTATCTACATTATTAAAAGCACGTTTAACTTCATAATACAAATCTTTTTTGAATAAGTCTATTTCGTTATCTGCAAGATTTAATTGTGCCTGAGCACCTTGGATACTGTGCCTTAATTCCTTTAAATTAACTGATGTTGTTAAATTAACACCTGCATTTAAACTGTTATTAGAGGTATTAAGGTCTTTATTAAATCCGTATCCGACACTGCCCGTAAGATCGGGTAAATATGTTCTTTTTACATATTTAAGAGATTCTTCCATAGCTTTTTTTGATGCAATTAAGACCTGTAAATCAGGACTGTTTTCGTAAGCAATTTCTACCGCATTTTCAACGGGGAAATCGTAGGTTAAAGGGATATAATCATTTATTTTTAAAGTATCTTTTGAATAATCAAAATCATGCTTAATTGAAAATGTTTCGGTATTTTGCAAAGTATACTTGGGATTATCACCTAAATACATAGCATTTGTTAAATCCAAACGAGCATCATTATATGTTTTTTCAGCTTCAAATAATTCTAATTGTGCTTCTTTTAAATATATTTCAGCAGTTGATTTGTCAGGTTCTTTCATAGATAAAGATAAAATATGCTTGTTAATTGCAACATTATCCTGTGACAATTCCAAAAGAGCCTGCATTTTTAATACTTTATAATATTTGTCTTTAACATTAAAAAGCGTAGAACAAAGACTGTCCATAAATTCATATTCGGCACCGATTTTATAGAACTCATTCATTTTTATAAAAGCAGTGGTCTTGCCGAAATTATAAATCAACTGATTTATACTAACACCAACTGACGGCAGATTTCTTATATGATTATCGTAATATATATTATCTGAATTATTTTCATTATAAAAACCGACTCCGGCATTAATAACAGGGAAATATTGAGATTTTGCAATACCGACATTACTTTTTGCAATATCTAAATTATATTTGCGGCGTTTAATTATCGGACTATTTTTATATGCTGCGGCGACACTATCAATAACAGTAATATTTGTACCGTCTTTTATAGCTATAGGATGAAATATCTTATCTTCATCATCTTGTATAGCAAAAGCAGTTTGAGCAAATAAACCTATAATTATTGCTGCGGCTATATAAACAAAACGTTTGTTCATACAAAATCCTAATTAACCTATGAAAAAATTATATCATAAAGAAAAATAGTGAAAATTTTGACATATAAACAAAAACTATTATTATATTAAATATGAAAAAGCTTTTAATAATAATATTTATATTATTTTTATCTTCTGCTGTATATGCAGAAGATTATGATGCACTATATAATGCGGCAGAGCCTTTTGGTTCAAAACTATATAATGACATAGATCCGTTTGAAGACGAAGATGCAATAAAATATGCATATTCACCATATCCTTTATTCAGGACATCAACAACACTTTATTTTAAGGATTATACAATAGATGCAGGATACTATTCATTAGTTCCGAGAAAGTTGAAAGGTGAATATTATGTACTGTTTAAGCAAGGCGGTAAAGTAAAGTTTATTATTCCTATAGCTAAAAAAGAAGCAACACCGTTAAACTTTTATAACGCAAATCTGCCCAAAATTAAACAAACAAAAATGCAAAAAGCTGCAGGCGCAATAAGAAAGAAGTTTTATAATATATCTAAAGATTCTATGAAAATGGAACCGCCAAAATCACTTATACACGTAGATGTGGAAGTAAAGTACATAATAATAATTTTTTATTACGGCGAAGATAAATTTACACTGCTTTTCAGAAGAACACCATATTAAAAATAAATAATATTATTTATTTTTAATTTTACCGGAAGCACGCTTCTTAGTGATTAAATAACCGCATTTAGAACACGCTAAAATCCTGCCTGTAGAATCTATTGGCATAAAATTATGATTACAAGTAACAACATCTTCTAACTCATCACTGTTTATACCATTAGAAACTTTAATATTTTCATCCCTATTTTTAAATTTGAAATATAATTTTATTAATTTCTCGATTATATACATTTTTTACCGTTTAAACGGATAAATAATAAAAAACAACACATATATCCGCAATATACTATAAGCATAACTCAAAAATAAAATTTTTATGTTAATTTTTGTTACAAGATAAAACCAGCTATAATACAATATGATTTATTATTATAAAAACAATTAATAAAGATATGTTTAAAATTGAAAAAAATTGTGTAAAAGACACAAAAAATATGTTATAATGATAAAACAATGAATTACAAAGTGTTAATTGTACACTTTATAAAAAGAAGTTAACAAATTGTAATTTTTTGAAAATAAATAGCAATTTGATTAAAAAAAAATTGTTTTTATATATAAGTGATGGTAAGTAAGTAAATTTTTGTCGGAGGAAGAATGACAATAAGTGTGAACTCTAGAAAAAAGCAAGCAAAGAAATCTTTTGATGAATTATTGAATGATTTAAGAACAAGTAATTCTGAAAAGGTTCGATATAATGCTGCGAGAGTACTAGGCGAAATGGGCGATGCTAATGCAGTAGAGCCATTAATTGATGTATTAAAAAATGACAGAAACGGTTCTGTAAGATTATATGCAGCAAGAGCGTTAGGTGAACTTGGAGAAGTTTCAGCAACTATTCCGTTAATCGAATCATTACGTGAAGACAGAAATGTTGATGTACGTGTTCGTGCCGCTAGAGCTTTAGGTCGTTTAGGCGGTCGTGAAGTTGTTGAACCGCTAGTTGAAGCATTAAATGATGAAAATCCGCAAGTTTGTATCACAGCGACTGATGCATTAATAGAAATTGGTGATGTAGCTACGGATTCATTAATAGAATCATTAGATAGTGAAAAAGTTAATGTAAGATGCGATGCAACAAGAGCATTAGGCGAAATAGGCAATCCCAAAGCCGTAGATCACATAATTAAAATGCTTAACGACGAATGGGTTAACGTTCGTATTTATGCAGTTACTTCTTTAGGAAAGCTAAATGACACAAAAGCTGTTCCAGCATTAATTGAAGTCATGAAAAATGAAAAAGAAAATGATTTAGTAAGAGCAGGTGCAGCAGCAGCTTTAGGTGTACTTCGTGATCAAAGAGCTTTATTACCGCTTAGAGAATTAATTGTTAAAGCAAGTGAATTAGGCGAATTGGAAGATACCGCATTAAAATCCTTTAAGAAAATTATGGCTGCAAACTGGAAACCGGTTAACGAAACTCAAGCCAAAAAGGTTAATGCTTAATTAATAACAAAAAATTTAAAAATACGCTCTTTACAGAGCGTATTTTTTTGTTGCAAAATATCATAAAATCTTTGACATCACCTGTCTTTTTATTTAAAGTAAAATAAGATAGGGGTAGATTTTATGAAAATAAGGACTGAACATTTAGTCAAGATATATAACGACAGAACTGTTGTAAATGATATTTCTTTAGAAGTGAATAAAGGTGAGGTAGTTGGTCTTCTGGGACCTAACGGAGCAGGTAAAACTACAACATTCTATATGGTTGTAGGATTAATAAGACCTAATGCGGGCAAAATTTATATTGATAATACAGATTTAACAACCTTAACAATGGATAAAAGAGCAAAACACGGCATCGGGTATCTTCCGCAAGAACCGTCCATTTTCAGGAAATTAACAGTAGAAGACAATATAAAACTGGTATTAGAACTTAATGAGAAACTTTCAGAAGAAGAAAAAGCTACTAAATTGGAAGAACTTCTTGATGAATTTAGTATAAAAAGACTAAGAGACACATCTGCAGTATCTTTATCAGGCGGTGAGAGAAGAAGAGTTGAAATTGCAAGAGCATTAGCAGCAAGTCCCGAATTCATTCTTCTTGATGAACCGTTTGCAGGCATAGACCCTATTGCGATAGGTGAAATTAAAGAGAACATTAAGATATTATCTAATAAAGGTCTTGGCGTATTAATTACTGACCACAACCCCAAAGCTACTCTTTCTATTACAGACAGAGCTTATGTTATATTTGACGGGAAAATTAAAATAGAAGGTACAAGAGAAGAAATTGCAAACGATAATATAGCAAGACAATTCTATTTAGGAAAGGATTTCTCGCTATAATGAAAATAAAATTATTAGATAAATACATATTCTTTCAGGTATTAATTGCGTGCATAGGATGTATATTCATTTTTATGATAATTTGGATAATGCCCGAAATTTTTCTAAAAACAGTACAAAGGACAATAAATGGTACCTATACGGTAGAAACAGCCGTTTCAATATTAATATACGAACTTCCTAAAGTATTAAATATAGCAATGCCTGTCGGTATGCTTTTAGGAAGTATATTAACATTTGAAAAACTCAGTAAAGATTCAGAAATAACAGTTATGAGAGGTTCAGGTTTTCCGTTTTTCAGAATTATAGCCTCCGTAATAATAATAAGTATATTTGCAACAGGTTTCACTTTTATTGTTGGTTCAAAAATTCTTCCTAATGCTGCAGTTAAATTAAAAGCAATAAAAGAGGATAGCAGCATTTCTCAATTTGTATTTCCGGTTAAATACAAAGATGGTTCAATGAATAAAATATTGATTGTTCCGAATTTTGACGAAAATATTATTAAAGATGTTATTGTATTAAACTTTTATAAAAAAGAACAGGAAAAAGGCTCCAGTTTACTATCCAGCATAATAGTATCAGATTTTATTAAATACAATTATAATGATTGGACTATTAATTCAGGTAAAAAATACTTAATATCAGAAGAAGGAATTTTTGAATCCATTGAAGATGTAGAAAATGTTAAAGTTCTTAAAGGTAAAAGTGCTATTAATGCTTTTAAGCTTATGAAATATTCTATATACAGAGACAGAGAACTAACAAATGCACAAATTTCCGAATATATAAGACTATTGAAAAAAGAGCAAATGGATGATGAATATAGATTTATGCTAAATAAATATATTCAAAGATTTGTACATTCATTTATGTGTATTATTTTTGCCATTCTTGGCTGTATATTAGGTTTTTCAAAGCCGAGAGAACAAAAATTCATCGGTATGTTAATTGCAGTAGGTATTATATTCAGCTATTACATTACAATACCTTTCTTTGATTTACTTGCAGAAAAAGATGTTTTGTCTCCTATCGTAACATCAATGATAGCACCTGTAACATGTATTGCATTAATAGTAATACTTAAAAAGATAAAGGATTTATAATGAGAAAAATAATATCAAATCTTTTAATAACGATATTTTTAGTTATAATCTTTAATTCACATGCTAATGCTTTTTCTTTTGCACCATATAAAATTGTAGAAAGTCCAAAAGGTGTATATGTTGTAGAAGTCAATACTGCAAAAAAGAAATACAAACTTCAACCTGTTGTTGTAACGGCATTAGAATCCAATGCCGATGTATACAACAGACTTCATCCCAAATTTATAGTCAATGCGGGATTTTTTGACCCTAAGAATCAGCAAACTGTTTCTTACGTATATAAAAACGGACACATTGTATTGGATCCTAAAAACAATGAAAATTTAATGAATAATAATGCTCTTGAACCATACATGAACAAAATATTAAACCGAAGTGAGTTTCGCATTTTAAAAAATAATAAGGGTAAATATATATATGATATAGCAACACATAATGATAAAATACCTCAAGGTTTAACATTAGTTCATTCAATACAAGCAGGACCGTTATTGGTTCCGAATTTAAGATTAACGGAAGAATTTTTTGTATTGGAACGCGACGGTTTAATAATAAGCGAATCTGCATCATGCCTGCATAAATATGCAAGAACTGCAATCGGTATAAAAAATAATAAAGTCTATATCTTTATAATAACAGGTCAATCTGCAATGACGCTTGCGGAAGTTGCGGAAATTGCAAAAGCTTGGGGAATGGAAAAAGCTATGGCATTTGACGGCGGAGGTTCAACTTCTTTTGACTCTAAAGAACTTCATATAATATCAGAAGAAGCCGGTCAGGGAAGAAAATTAAAATCATTTTTAATGTTAAAATAATAAGTATTTTTATTTGTGGATATATTTATATTTATTAATTATTTCATTCATTTTTTCTGACGACATATCCAGATTTGAACTTACGTGATGAACAGCATAATATGTCGGGTCAAAAATCGGATATCTATATCCGAGCATATTAGAAATAGAAGTAGAAATAAATCCTATAAATTTTCCTATCCAAAAAGGTAATGTTATGCTTATATATTTTTTATTCGGATAATATTTTTCAGCAAGCTCTCTATAATACTCATCTATAGTAGTCTTTTTAGAATCGATTATAGTAACGGCTTGATAGTCATAATCATTAAATTCGCTCACAGCTGCTATTACCATAGCAACATTTTTTACATTACATAACGGCCAGCGGTTTTGTCCTTTCCATTTACCAAAATGAATTATAAAAGGCGAACATTGTAAAAAATCAACAAATCTTTTTTCTAATGTTTTATCGTTTTCGCCGTAAACGGCAGCAGGTCTGATTATTACGTATGGTATTTTTGAATTTGATTTCAACCATTCTTCAGATTTTATTTTATATTTCGGATACGGATTTTTAGGAAATTCTATCAATTCCGAATTTTCATCCGCATTATTCAAATCACGTATTCCGTATACATCACTGGATGATACATAAATAAATTTTTTTCTTGCAAGTCTTGATAAAAATTTTATAGGTTCATAATTAATTCTGCAAAAAGCTTCATCAGAGCCAATATCAGAAGCCAGTCCTGCAACATGAGCAACTACATCAGGCTCAATTTTTAAAGAATTAACAGAATTTTCATCAGTAACATCACCTTGAATTATTTCAACATTATCAAGTTTTTTTAATTCATCCGGAATATTATGGTGAACCATAGCATATACATGCCAGCCTGAATGCACGTATTCTTTTACTACATTCAAACCTATAAAGCCACCTGCACCTGTTACAAGTACAGTTCTATTTGATAAGTCCATATTCTTTGCCAAGTTCCGAAATTATTGCAACAGCTCTATCGATTTGTTCATATGTTAAATCTTTCATTGTGCAAAGTCTCAAACGGCATTCTTTTCTTCTTACGGCAGGATAAGTAACGATATTAACATATACACCGCGTTTTCTTAATTTATCATACATTTCCAATAAAACGGGTTCATTATATATCATTACGGGAACAACTGCAGACTGAGTATGTGCAATATCAAATCCTGCATCTACAAGTTTTCTCTTTAAATATTCGGTTTTTTCTAATAATTCTTTTCTTCCTGCTTTATCTTCTTCCAAAAGTTTAAATACTTCGTTAAGACCGCCTGCTACTGAAGCAGGTAGTGCGGTAGAGAAGAAATAGCTTCTTGCATACAATCTTAAATATTGAACTATTTTTCTTGATGCGGCACAATATCCGCCAAGACCACCCGGACCTTTTGAAAGCATACCTACATGCAAATCAATTTTATCCATAACACCGTAGTGTTCTGCAGCACCTCTACCTGTAGGACCAACTATACCTACTCCGTGTGCATCATCAATCATAATTCTGCATTTATATTTTTGAGCAAGTCTTACAATTTCATCTAACGGAGCAATATCCCCATCCATTGAGAATACACCGTCAGTTATAATTAATCTTCCTGTTTTTTCTGCAGGAATTCTTGATAATATTCTTTCTAAATACTTCATATCCCTGTGAGGGAATACTTTTACCTCAGCACCTGATAATACACAACCATCATATATAGATGCATGATTTGCAGCATCATTAATGATTACATCATTTTTACCGCATAAAGCAGAAACAATACCAACATTAGCACCATATCCGCTGGGGAATACTATACAATCTTCAGCGCCATAGAATTTTGCAATTCTTGCTTCAAGTTCTTTATGTATATCAGTAATACCTGCATAATTTGAAACCGCACCCATACCGTATCCGAATTTTTCAAGCGCTTCTCTTGCACCTTGCATTACCTGCGGATGAGTTGACAAATTCAAATACGAATTAGAGCCAAGCATTATTACGTCATGAACAGAACCATCTTTTTCCTTTATTTTAGAATCAGGTTGAACCTTATTCATAGTAACCATTCCAAGAGCTTCATTTCCGGTTAATACACCGCTATGAAGCAGTTTGTCTAAACGCGTTGCTTTATCAAATAAATCTTCGCCTTCCAATGTATCTACAAAATGTTCAAATTTAACGTTCATGGTCTGTTTTTCAGGCATTTCCAACATAATCCCCCCACTATTATTGTTTCGCTATATATAATTTACCATAAAAAAAAAACTATACAAATCTTTCTTACAAGTTTGTAATATTTTATAAAGTAAAAGCATTAATTATTTAAGTTTTTTTCATTTAGACCGACTATAAATTTATTGGAATGTAAGTATATGGATTTTAATGAAATCAACAAAATAAACATTGATAAGACTTCTATTGATAAAAGCAATAAAAAAAAGTCTAAAAATGTTGTGCCTGAAATTAAACAGCAGGAGATAGAAGAGAATTCTCCTATTAATCCTTCGTATTGGCAGAATACTGTTGGTATAAAAAAACAGCTTTCTTTTAAAGGTATAAATTTCAATAACATACCGGCAATATCTGATGAACCTGTTGATGAAGCATTTCTTAGTGAAATGCTTGATATTCTTAAAAATAAAATCAATAATGATAATTCCGAAGAAATAAATGAATGTATTGAGAACGCAAAAAAAATATCCGAACATGGGAAAAGGGCATTAAAAAATTATGTGGATATTGTATCCGGCGCATTTAAAAATCATTATCCTGCAGGAAGAATAATCGAAATGACAAATATGATTTTTGATAAAATTCCTAAATTCTCGATTGATTGTACAGAACCGCTAAAAAAGTTTTTTAATGAAATAAATTGCACAGACAACGAAGGTTATGAATTAGTAAAAGATTGTATTAGTGCCGTTCTTTCAGATAATTCCAATGATGACAATAAAATGGCTTGGATTTCTTTTCACATGCCTATCGACTACAAAGCATACGAAGAAACAGCAGCTTTAGTTACGGATTATTTAAATAATTATTCGGCTTATTCGAAATTTATAAGTCATTTTAATTTTGGATTTATGCAAGATGCTGTTTCTCAAATGAATTTAAGCAAAAACAGAATGCAGGATTTAAGTTTTTTAATGGATAATAATGAGCTGGAACCGAAAACTTTATACAACTTTGCTCACACTAATAAATATTATAGGGAAAAGGAATGGGGGAATTCATTTGCATTAAAAAAATATGCAAATGACATTGTAGATATGATTTGTGATGATAAAGAAAAACTTGAATTATTTAAAGAACTTGTACATATTTATCCGGAACGATTATGCTTTAAGTCGACGGATATGATAAAACCTTTAAAATGTAATTCATATGCATGCAGACAACTAATTGATGATTTAAAAAAACGTCCTGATAATCCTTCAAACGGAATAAGTTTTATTTTATTGTCCTCTATAATTGACGAAAATAATATAAATAATTTTATGGAAAAAACAAAAGGATTGAGTGAACGTGAAGCATATGATTATGCAAAAAACTACATTAATCCGAAGACAAAAAAATTTGATATTAAATTAGCCGATTATGCTGATTATTTAAAATCTATTTTTAAAATGCAGTCATACTATGCTGATACAATATCTAAAGAATGCGTAGATATTGACACAGGCGAAATTAGCCCAATAGCAGACGATTTTTTCCACTTTGTAAAACGTGATGAAAAAAACATTAAAAATACATTGATGAAATCAGGCTTTATTATGACAAAACAACTGTCAATGCTTCATCAAATAGAAACAAACAATGATAGAAGCATATTAGTTCAAATTGTTAACAGCCTTAAAAATAATGAAGGGCATTTTGAAGAAAAGAATTTAGAATATTTGAAAAAAATAATATTCCTGCCTTTTAAATCCGGTTCAACATACAAAAATTACAAAGCATTACCTGATATTATGGAAACAATAAAAGATGAAAATGGAATTGTGGACATAAATAAGTATTTAAACTTCAAAAAAATTGCAGGAGAACTTAATAGTTTATATTCAGCTTGCAAAATGCATCAAATATTGTCAAAATATTCGCCTGAAAAAGCCAATGAAATTTATTCTACAATATTAAATATGAAAATTAATAAAAAACAAACCGGAAATATAGAGCCTGATATTATAAACTTTATATACGATAAAGAGGGCAATAAAAATAATAAAAGAATTCTTTTTGTCCAAGAAATATTGTCTAAACACAATATATACGGATTATCGGAAAGCTTTTTTGAAATGTGCGGAGAATCTGATGACAATATGGAATTTGTAAAAGAAATTTCTAAGAATATTCCCTCTTCATCGAGTTTGTTTATTACGCCATTAACTTTTATATACAATGAATTTAAAGATGAAAATAACAAATTTCCGCAATTTGTTAAAGAGAATATTATAGAATGTACAAAAAAGAATATTTCTATTTCATATTTTGCACCGTTGTATAATGCTTGTATGAAAAAAGACGAGAATACTCAAGAACTTCATTTTGATAAAGATTTATTTGATAAAACAATTAATTTTATGAGCATTGTACAAAACAAAACCAGAAATCTCGGTAATTTATCACCGGAAACATATATAGGAATAATTACAAACACTTTGGATATATCAAAATTAAAATTCAGAGATAAAATCCATGCACTAAATGCAATTATTTCAGTAGATAAATACAATACTGAAAACGGAATAAAAGGATATGAATTTTTGTCTAAAATGATAACCGACCTTAATGACAGTATTTCCGTAACAAAAGAATACATGCCGGTAAAAGACGAATACAGAACTGATTTTATAAGAAATATTCTTTTTTCAACGAATAAAAAAGAACTTACACCATTTGAAAAAATCATGACAGAATCAATTCCCGAATTGGAAAAAATGATAACAGGATTAAAAATTAAATATTCAAGACAAAATTTGTTAAATGATTTGTCAAAAATTTGCAATGAAAACCCTTCTGCAATAGAGATTATTCAAAAGAAAGCAGGTATAGAACTTATTTTTGATGGCAATATAACAGGTTATAACGGACTTATAAGTCTTAATGAATTTAATAAAGATGATAAAACAGAAAAACAAATATATGATTGTTTATATAAATTCTTATATGAAAATGAAGTCCGGACAGGAAACAAAGAACTTGATATAGAGTTAAACAGAGTCATTAAAGCTTTTCCTGAATTTATAAATACAATAGGGAAGAAACAGCATCCTACTCACAAATATTCTCTTGATATACATCAACTTTTAGTATTGGCATATTCTATGAATAATCCTGATTATTTAAATAATCTAAATGCTCATGATAAAGCTGTATTAAAGCTTTCTACATTATTCCATGATGTTATGAAACAAGAAAATGTTATAGACAACGGACATCAATATCCTTCTTCAATGTATGCAAGAAGTATATTACAAAAAGTTGTTAATAATCCGGAAAACACAGACAGAATATATGAAATGATTAATAACCATCATTGGCTCGCTTCATATGCAAATTCCAATGATAAAAAAGAGATGGCAAAAGAACTTGCTTTTAGATTCAGACGACCTAATGATTTTGAAATCGCTAAAATTATGGCAGATTCTGATTTAAAAGGTGTAAGTGAAGAATTTTACAGCAAACATAAACAAGCTTTGGAAGATAGTAGTATAGATAATATTTCGGATAATCTGGATATAATATACTCAAATGGTAATGCTTTATTTACAGATTATTTTGTTATGCCTTCAAAACTTGCCAATCATATTGAAATAAAAGACGGTAAAGAATACAAAGTTGTAAATTTCCATAATATAAAACCACAAGAAGAATTAAGCAAATATGGATTTGACAGCGGAACAAAAAAAGAAGATGCCGTTTTACTTGTTCACATGGTCGATGAAAATAAATTATATGAGAGTTTGAATACCGTAAAAATCTTAACTTCACCAATTAATGGCGGCGTATTATCAGAATCAATAATTACTCCTGAACATAACAGAACATACTGTAACAGAAAATACGGACTGCTTCTGTCTCATATCAATACGAATATAATTAATGAACATAAACATAACCAAGGCTCCGGCAGAGAAAAAGATATTAGTAATATAATGTCGCTTATATATGATTATTCACAAATTAGACAAAATTTTAGAAATGAACTTTTACGAGCTTTAAGCATAAACCCTAAAGATATAGATGATTATGAATATGCGGATTTTTATGAGAATGTTCTGGCATCTAAAACCTCCTTAAACCAAATTAATCCTGAAACAATATATAATTTGGGGGATTATTCCTTTACGGGAAAAGAATTAGTCAAAGCAATAAAATATTATCAGGATTCGTTGATTGATAAAAAAGGTACAGAACACAATGAAATTGTGGGTTATATCCCCAAAATTCAAGGTGTAATAGCAAAAGAGAAATCGCTTTCTCACATTCCAAATGAATTGTTAAATTTTGCACAAGAGAATAATTTACCGATTATATTAATTTAATGTAAAATTTCGATTACAATATGTACACAAATAAGTTTTTTAACTTGATTTGTGTTATACTTTCAAATACTTATATTTAAAGAAAGATTAGGGATTGGAGAATTGGGCATGCAAGGTTCTATGTCAGAACTTAATAATGAAATAAGTGATTTTGTTTCCGGTAAATGGCAAACAGAAATTAATGTCAGAGACTTTATACAAAGAAATTATACACCTTATACAGGTAATGCTGATTTTTTAACAGAACCCACTCAAAATACCCTCAAGTTGTGGGATGAATGCTTAGAGCTTTTTAAAAAAGAACGTGAAAATGGCGGTGTTCTTGATATGGATACAAAAATTGTATCTACCGTAAGTTCTCACGATGCAGGTTATATTGATAAAGCACTTGAAAAAATTGTAGGTTTACAAACAGATAAACCGTTAAAACGTTCAATGCAGCCTTTTGGCGGAATAAGAATGGCGGAAGGCGCTTGCAATTCGTACGGATATGAAGTTGATAAAGATGTTGCTAGGATATTTAAGAAATACAGAAAAACTCATAATCAAGGGGTTTTTGATGTTTATACGCCTGAAATGAAGAAAGCAAGACATGCTGCAATATTAACAGGTTTACCGGATGCATACGGCAGAGGTCGTATAATTGGTGATTACAGAAGGATTGCCTTATACGGTATAGATAGACTCATAGAAGATAAAGTTGAGCAGCATTCTTCACTTGACGGAGAAATGAGACCTGAGAAAATACAACTGAAAGAAGAAATTGCAGAACAAATTCGAGCATTAAAAGAACTGAAAGAAATGGCTATGAAATACGAATGTGATATTTCTAAGCCTGCTAAAACAGCACAGGAAGCTGTTCAATGGCTCTATTTCGGATACTTAGCTGCAGTAAAAGAACAAAACGGTGCAGCAATGAGTATAGGAAGAACATCAACCTTCTTAGATATATTTATAGAACGTGATTTAAAAAGAGGAATTATTACCGAGCAGGAAGCCCAAGAACTAATTGACCATTTTATTATGAAATTAAGATTGGTAAAATTTGCAAGAACTCCAGAATATAATGCTCTGTTTTCAGGCGATCCGACTTGGGTAACCGAATCAATCGGCGGAATGGGAATTGACGGCAGACCGCTTGTTACTAAAAATTCTTTCAGATATCTTCATACTCTTGAAAATCTCGGGACAGCACCTGAACCAAATATGACTGTTTTATGGTCTACTAAACTTCCGAGAGGATTTAAAGAATATTGCGCAAGAATTTCAATAAAAACATCATCAGTTCAATATGAAAATGATGATATGATGAGAGTAATACACGGTGATGACTATGCTATTGCTTGCTGTGTATCATCAATGGTTATAGGAAAAGAAATGCAATTTTTCGGCGCAAGAGCAAATCTGGCGAAATGTCTCTTATATGCAATAAACGGAGGTGTCGACGAAAGATTAAAAGAACAAGTCGGCCCTAAATATCGACCCATAACCTCTGAATATCTTGATTATGATGAAGTTATGGAAAGATATGATGATATGATGGAATGGCTTGCAGGCTTATATGTAAATACATTAAATGTTATTCACTATATGCATGATAAGTATTGCTATGAAAAAGTTCAAATGGCTCTACACGATAGGGATGTAAAAAGGTATTTCGCAACAGGTATCGCAGGACTTTCCGTTGTTGCCGATTCACTCTCTGCTATAAAATATGCAAAAGTAAAAACAATTAGAGATGAAAACGGTATAGTTGTTGATTACGATATAGAAGGTGATTTCCCGAAATACGGCAACAATGATGACAGAGTTGACCAAATTGCGGTTAATCTTGTCCACTCATTTATGAATAAAATAAGAAAACACTATACATACAGAGGCTCAATCCCAACAATGTCAATTTTGACAATTACATCTAATGTTGTATATGGCAAGAAAACCGGAAATACGCCTGACGGCAGAAAAGAAGGTGTTCCGTTAGCGCCGGGGGCTAATCCTATGCATGGCCGTGATAAAAACGGCGCCGTTGCTTCATTGTCTTCAGTTGCGAAATTGCCATTTAGCGATGCACAAGACGGAATTTCTAATACATTTTCTATTATCCCTAATGCCCTCGGAAAAGATGAAGTATTTATAGGCGATTTGGCTATAAATCTTGACTGCGGATGCTGTGAAGGCAACAGTGATACATATTTTTCTAAGGAATCTCGTATAAATCCTGTATCTTCACCTATTGAAAAAACAAAATATATTACTTCTCCAAAGAAAGAAGAAGTTACAAAAGTTTAATATAAAAAAGGAAATAATATGACATCAATGCAAGAAGAAAATCTAATAAATTTGTTAGACGGATATGTTGAAAAAGGCGGTCATCACTTAAATGTTAATGTTTTTAATCGCGAAACGCTTCTGGATGCACAAAAACATCCTGAAAAATATCCGCAACTAACCGTTCGCGTATCAGGGTATGCTGTTAATTTTATAAAATTAACAAAAGAGCAACAAGATGATGTTATTTCAAGGACATTTCATTCAAAATTAGGTTAATTTATTCCTTTTTGTTTTAGATAATCAACAATAGAAATTAACCCGAGTTTATAGCTTGCTGCACCAAAACCCGTTATTTGTCCGATACAAGCAGGTGCTGTCAGTGAAGTTTTTCTGAATTCTTCTCTTGTATGGATATTTGACAAATGAATTTCAACAGCAGGAATTTGAACAGCAAGTATTGCATCTCTGATTGCGACACTGGTATGTGTGTATGCAGCAGGATTTATTACAATACCGTCATATTTATTTTTTGCACCTTGTATTGAATTTACAAGTTCACCTTCTATATTTGATTGATAGAAATCAACTTCAACTTTTAATTCTGAAGCAATAGAACGAACATAATTTTCTATATCCGAAAGAGTTTGATTCCCGTATTTGTCAGGTTCTCTTGTTCCCAGTAAATTTAAATTAGGTCCGTTTAAAATCAATATTTTCATAATTTTACCTGCATTTCTTCAATTATTTTTCCGGCTTGAGTTCTTACTTTTTCATCTTCCTCAATAATATTATCTATAGTAGGATTTATTATTCCTGTATAATTATCGCATATTTTTTCAGTAATTTTATATATATCCAGATACTTTATTTTCTTTTCCAAAAATGCAAAAACTGCTTCTTCATTTGCGGCATTCATACAAACAGGATATGTTCCGCCCTTTTTCCCCATTTCTATTGCGAGTTTTAAAGAAGGGAATTTATCATAATCGGGTTCAAAAAACTCCAGTTTTGATGCCTTTATAAAATCAAAGCTTTCTGTTTCTATGCCTTCAACTCTGTCAGGATATGTAAGAGCATATTGAATAGGAATATGCATACTGGGAATACCTAATTGAGCAATAATACTCCCATCAGCATACTCTACAGCACTATGTACATAACTTTGAGGATGAACAACAACTTTTATGTCATTATAATCAATATTAAAAAGATGATGTGCTTCTATTACTTCCAATCCTTTATTCATTAATGTTGCGGAATCTACCGTAATTTTCTTTCCCATTTTCCATCTGGGATGTGCCAGTGTTTCATCTAAATTTGCATTTTTCATTTCTTCTATTGTGGAATTTCTAAACGGCCCACCGGAAGCAGTAATGATTAAATGTTTTACATTCTTATTTTCGCCTATACATTGAAAAATAGCACTATGTTCACTATCTACAGGTAATATTTTAACTTCATTTTCTTTTGCAAGTTTCATTACTATATCACCTGCCATTACAAGAGTTTCTTTGTTAGCAAGAGCTATATCTTTTTTATTTTCTATTGCCGTGATTGTAGGTTTTAAACCGACTTTACCGGATACTGCTACCAAAAGCATATCAACCATTGGCAATTCTGCAATTTTATTAAGTCCGGTATCTCCGCTAAAAAAATATAATGAAGGAAACATTTTCTGAAGTTTTTCTTTATCCTCTTCATTTTTTACCGAGATAAACATCGGATGAAATTTTTTTATTTGCTCTATTAATAAAGGAATATTTGAACCGGCTGATATTCCTATTAATTCAAACCTATCTTTTAATTTATCAATAACTTCAAGAGCCTGTGTGCCTATTGAACCTGTTGAACCTAAAATAGCAATCCGTTTAACCATTTTTATACTCTGCCATATATATCCTGTAGTCGTTCTATATCATTTTCATCAAGGATATCACCTTGCTGGACTTCCAAAACCTTTAATTGTTCTTTGCCGAAATTTTGTAAGGAATGAATTTCTTCTATTCCAATATCAATGCTCTCACCCGCATTAAGAGTAACTATTTCATCACCTTTTTGAATTGTTGCTGTACCTTCCAGTATTATCCAATGCTCGCTTCTGTGATGATGTAATTGAACACTTAATTTTGCATTGGGATTAACTGTTATACATTTGGTTAAAAAGCCGTTACCGTTTTCGAGTACTGTATAATATCCCCAAGGCCTATACACTGTTTTATGAATTTCTCTTTTAGATGCATTTTGACCATTCAATTTTTTATATATTGTATTTACACTTTTCAGAGATTTATTATCACTAACCAGAATTGCATCTTCTGTTTCAACAACAATTGTATCTTTCAATCCAATAGTTGCGGCTAACTTTGAAGTTGAATAAACCATAGAATTCTTAGAATCCATATCAATAGTATTTCCGGTAAAATAGTTTCCATTTTTATCTTTTGGTGAAATATCATATATGGCACTCCAAGAGCCTAAATCTTTCCATGCCGTATTTAAAGGAATCGTAGCCATTTTTTTACTTTTTTCCATCACTGCATAATCAATAGAAATATTTGGCATTTTTTCAAAATCATTCATTGATATAGATGGAATAGAGTCTGTAATTTTTTTGTTATTTAAAAGTTTATATATTTCAGGTGAATATTTTTTTAATTCCGCAAAAAATGTATCTGCAGTATACATATATAACCCTGAATTTATATAAAATCTACCTTTTAAACCGGCTTTTTGAATTTTTGTTGAAGGTTTTTCTATAAATTTAGAAGTTTTTAAAGCAGCAGGTTCTATTTCAGTAATACTTTGATTTTTACGTGCTTTGATGTATCCAAAATTCTCATTTACCTCAGATGTTTCAGTACCAAAGGAGACAATATATCCGGCTTCAGCCAATTTAATACCTTTTGATACAATTTCAGAAAATTCTATGCGATTAGTTATTAATTGATCTGCAGGAACAGAAAGAATCACGGGAGATTTAACAGAATGATTCAAATTATCAATAATATACTTGACTGCTAATGCAATTGAAGGTGCAGTATTTCTAGAAACAGGTTCTGATACAATTTTATATTCATTTTTTCTGTAAAATTTATTTTGAAGAACTTTTAATTGCTCTTTCATTGAAGATATATATTTAACATTAGTAGCTGTTATTATGTTTTTATCATCAATAAAATCTGCTATATTTAAAAATGTTTTTTGAAAAAGGGTGTAATCACCGCCAAGTTTAAACATTTGTTTTGGAAACATTTCTCTGGATACAGGCCATAATCTGCTTCCGGAGCCACCTGCTAATATTATACAATATACCGAAGTCATAAAAATCCTCTATTCTTTTTGATTATACAATAAATTAAATAAATTTAGAAATTGTAAAAATCTTTTCTTCTTATAATTGTAAGCGTATAATTTTTGTATGAAAAACTATAAAACAATTATATCAATGATGTCAGGTACCTCTGTTGATTCAATAGATGCCTGTCTGCTTAGAATATATGATAATTTAAAATTTGAAGTAATAGAAAGTTTTTCTAAGGAATATGATGCTATAACAAAAGAAAAAATACTTGCACTGGCAAACAATAATGCTAATGTAAAAGATGTCTGTATTATGAATTTTGTAGTAGGAGAGTTATTTGCAGAGACAGCAAATTTTCTTATTAAAAAAAGCGGTATAGACAGAAAAGAAATAGATTTTATTTCATCTCACGGTCAGACAATATTTCATATACCACAAGAAATAACAGTAGGAACTGTTACGACTAAAAGCACTCTTCAAATCGGTGATATATCTGTAATTGCACACAAAACAGGCATCACAACAGTGGGCGATTTCAGAACAAAGGATATGGCAGCAGGCGGTCAAGGAGCACCATTGGTTCCTTTTGCTGACAGAATTTTGTTCGGCACCGACAAAAACAGATTAATACAAAATATAGGCGGAATTTCAAATGTTACTGTTTTAACCAATCAATGTGATATATTTGCCTTTGATAACGGCCCCGGGAATATGTTGATTGATTATTTTGTCTCAAAACTTTTCAATAAGCAGTTCGATAAAGATGGGGAAATAGCTTCAAAAGGAACAATAGATGAGAACTGGCTTAATTTATTATTAGAGGAGCCATATTATAAAATTCCTCCGCCTAAAACAACAGGCAGAGAACTATTTAATAATTCATATGCTGAAAAAATATATAAATCAGCACCAAAGAACAAGTATGATATTATTTCTACCATAACGGCATTAACAGCAAAAGTAATTTCAGATTCATATAAAAATTTTATCCTGCCTAAAACTAACATCGATGAAATTGTCATAGGCGGCGGTGGTGCTTATAATAAAACACTTATAAAATATATAAACTCTTATATGCCGAATATTTTATTAAAAACTCACAATGATTACGGCATTCCGGACAAATTAAAAGAATGTATTGCATTTGCATATCTTGGATTTTATACTTTGAATAAAAAAACAAATAATATTCCCGAATGTACAGGTGCTTCAAAAGAAGTTATTATGGGAAAAATTGCATATTAAATATAGTCTGATATATTGTTATTAATAATTAATTTTAGAACGTTTTTCTGCTTTATCAATAAATGAAAAGAATTTTTTAGAAGGCATATATGAAATTCCTTCCTTTTTTGTTCCGATAAATGCTCTTTTAATAGTTTCAGGAATGTCAAAAGAAGTATGAATAGAATAAACACTGTTATCATTCCGTTCTTGAGCTCTTCTGACGATAAAAGCAAGCATTGCCTCTCCCGCATTAGAATAATCATCATTAGTACAGAAATCTTCAATTAAAGTACACAAACCCGGATTTTTTTCATCAATACTTCTGTAATGATGAGTAGTTGTTGCAGATGAAACGATTTCACCCGTTTTGTCATCAACAAGAACATATACTTCCTTAGGAGTAATACCTTTAAAAATTGTATTTTTATAAGCATCTAATATTTTTCTTGTGTTATTATAATTCGCTGTTTCGTCAAATTCGGCCAATTTATCTTTATTTATTTTGTACAATGTTGCATTATTTTTTTGTTTCGACTTTTCATCTTTTATACAACATTGCATCATTGCCCTTCCCCCGGCCTCCGGAGAAGTCAGAAAGCCTGATGTAAACATTTCATTCCATTCCTTAATAATGTACATTTATACACTTATTCTTCTCTATTAAAACAATGTTGTAAAATTTTTTGCTAGCCGTTTGCTAAAAATAAAAAAAATCTTATAATTTAATATATGAAAATAAAAATTTTAAAAAATGCTTTTTTCTTATTAGCAACAAGTTTATTAATAAATATACCGGCTAATGCAAATTATGATGTATCAATTCCTGTAGCAGGAGATACTATATCCAATGAAGAACTGCAATTTCAGGTTATAAGAAAAGTTTTTCATGTTGCCAGTTTAAAAAACCCTGTTTGTACTGATTTCAGTATAAAAGATACTCAAATTCTTCAATATCCGAAAAATGTAAAGAAAAGTAAAAAAGGGAAATATATAAAAGGATATTGGAAAGAAATTTGGACGGTAAATGCTTGTGAAAATTTTGTTCAAATTCCTGTAGATTTCTATATAAATAGGAAAGGTACTCAGTTTGAGCTAGATTACAATTCTGAAAATGAATAATTTATGTAAATATATAGAAGTTCACATAGCAAAAAAAATCTTTTGAATTTTTATTATTGCTGAATTGTGAGGTTAAATATGTTAAACGGAATTACTTCTCAAACATCCTTTAAAGGTTTTGTCCCTGTAAAACATTATGCATTAAACCCCAGAGACAATCGATATTGGAGAGTTACTAAAAAAGATAATTTAAGAAAATGTCAAAGCTTTGTGGTCAGAAACCTTAACGGTACAGCTAAAAATTTAAGAAATGACGGATTTGTTAAGTTGTATTCTGCAAATGATTCGGACTATCGCTATTGTCCTCAAGTACATTCGGTATATGATTTAGATTCTCCCGATATATATATGATTTCAGGTGTTGATGTTGATGACATCAAAAATATGGCAAAAAAAGTCGGAGTTGCAAAAAAAGAATCTATAAACAGAATTGGGAATACAAAATCATTTGAAGTAAAAGACACTTCTAACTTATTCTTTAAAGAAGTAAAAAAATTTATAAATAATATGTGTCGTCAGCTTCATTCAAGCGAAGAAGGTAATCTTGAATTAAGAGTATTTTATAAACCGCAATACAAAAAAGACGGAACAGTAAAAGGTTTTCAATATGTAAGTGCGGAATTTGCAAAAGAAGATAAAACGAGCGGCTACATATTTACAAAAAATAAATAAATTAAAAATAAGAAATAGATAACAGTACGCCTCCCTTATAAAGGAAGGCGTACCGATTTATAAATACAAGGAAAGGAACTTGAGAATGGAAAGGAAAGGAATTATATTACATATTTTGAATTTTATCTTTCATACCGTCCATGTCGTCCTTTAACATTTTCTTAACAACATCGTTTTGTGCATCCAACATTTTACAAACTGTTTCTATGTTTTTTACTTTGTTTTGTAAAATAGTATCGGCATTTGACAATATATTACTTGTAACTTTTTGATATGCTGCGAGAGGAGCGCTTGATACACCTTGCAGTAAATTACCAATCATTGTTGTTCCTACACCGAATGAACCCAAATATGGAGACATTGCCTGTAAGATACCGCCAATTCCTGCGACTACACCTGCAGCCGGAAGTAAAAAGCTGTCACCGAAACCAAAACCTGATGCCATACCTGCAGTATAAGCAAGTGCATTTACACCAGCAGAGCCTGCAACTTCAGCAACAGAAGTTAAAGATGAAGCACCTCCTGTTAAGTATCCGGTTTCACCTGTTGTACCGAACCCCTGAATAATAGGACTTGCACCACCGGTAAAGCCTTTATATTGTGATAAAGAACCAATACCGAATGAAGAATTAATTCCGCTTGTCATATTAGAAGGAGTCCAATAAGATGTGCCCGGTATATTAATTGATGTTCCGCCACCCATTGTTGACATAAATGAGCTTGGTGAAATCATACTGGCAATTTTCCATAAGAAACTGCCGGCTGTACCAAATCCACCGCCATCTGAGGCTGAACCGGATACCGTTATATCTCTTAACAAGTCATACGTTTCAAATAATAACGCTTTTGCATCACTGCTTAATCCGCCGTATTTATTTGATATTACCAAATAACTGTCATTTTTATAACTCATCTCTTACTTTCCTTACGTGTTTATTTATGCCTGCACTAACCTTTTTTCTCTATACAAAAGGGAAATATTTCCCTTTTGTACTATGAGAATGTATTGAATGTATTTTCAACATTCTTCTGTAATACTGCCTTAACAGCATCTAATTCCGTTTGAAGTTCTTTTTGTTCTGTATCTATTTGATTTAATCTTAATTCTAAGATTTTATCTTCTTGTTGTAATGATTTTGTTTGAGCATTTAAATCAGCAAACTTTTTATCATATTCATCTTGACTCATTGTATAGTCTCTTAATGCTGCATCATATGCTTCAGTATTATTTGTTCTCTTTGTATTTACATCAGTTGCACCAAATAATTCATCTCCTGTTGCAGGATCTATTGCATATAATGAAGAAAATCTGCCATTTGCATCTAATGTTACTTCAGCTTTTTCAAATACTTTATCTTCAGAAACTTCACTTTGTGTCATTATGTAAGAATTAATATCAGTGTTTCCGATAGCAGATTGACTAATTGGGAAATAATGTGTTTGACCTGCATTATCAACATAATAAACCAACATATTATCGGTAACTGTACCTTCACCATAAGTTTCATTTATTAACGCAATTTTAGAAGAACTTTGATCTTCTGTTAAGAAGTTAATAAGAAATTCACCTTGTGGAGTAGATATAACTGTTGCACCTTTGTCTGCATCAGGACCCCAATCGTAATTTTCATCATAAACGATTTTGGAATTTTCTAATTTTGTACCAACAGCAATGTCTTTTGTATAAGTACGTTTAGTATTTAAATAATACGAACCATCATTATTTTGGTAATAACTTTTTACAATATAGCTGCCGTCTAATCCTTGTGTATTTGTTAAATTAAATGCATAATTAGACTCATAGAATTCCGTTTCTTCCGGCGGAATAGGCTTTTTCAATTCCAACAGCTTATTATATAAAGCATTAACTTCTTCAGCCAATGCAGTACGTTGTTGGTTTACTTGTTGACCTTCATATTCTATGTTCGACTTTCTTGCCGTTATACCTAAGAATCTTGCTTGTGAAGCTGCTAAGCCCATTTTTCTTCTCCAATTGTTATTTGTTATCCTATCCTGTATATCGACCTTTTTTATACAGACTTTAGTTTTTAACTTTGTTTTGTAAAGTTATGTTAACAAATAGCAAAATGAATTCCTACTTACCTGTTTGCTTATTAATGATTAATTTATAAAAATCAACATAAAAAATAGCACCATCTTAAAGATGGTGCTATTTTAATATTTAACGTGCTTATTTTTTGTTTACACTATCAGCTTTTTTATTTTTACCAAACAATTTTGAACTTAATTTATTAGCCATCGGAGTAATAAGAACAGGTCCTAAGTATCTGTATATAATTCCGAATATTACGAGAGTCTTAACTTTTTTCATACCGGCTTCAAATTTATCAGCCTCAAGTCTTCCTGCTAAATCAGAATATAAAGCTTTAACCTGAGATTGTACTTTTTCAACAAGATCTTTAGAGGCATCAGGTGATGTTATTACTCCTTTAACAGAAGCTTGAACTTCTGAAAGTTTTTGTTTAGAGATTTGGAATGTTTTATTACCAACCAAATCTTTTAAATGGTTACCTATTGTTTCACTAACAGCTTCAGCACCTTGTACTCTATCAAGCCCTGTTTTTCCTGCAACAGTTTTTACTTGTTCAACCAAATCACTCAAATGAGTTTCAATTCCGTTTTTACCTGCTAAATCACGATAAAAACTTTTTCTGTTTGCTATATATTTTTCTGTACCTTTTGAAACAAAATCACTAATTCTGCCTTCTAAAGTTAATGCGCCTGCTGTTGAAAATGCCCAAGTCATTGCATCATTAATTAACATTTGAGGTTTTTGTTCTTTTTTAATTTTCTTATTTTTAGCAGTATTGAACATATAGAAACCTGATAATAAGAAACTTTCTCCGACTAGAAGCGCGGTAAAGCTTTTATCGGTTTTACTCAATTGAGATGCAATCCATTGGAAAGGTTTTGAATTTGCAACTGATGGATATAATTTTTGAGAAAGTAATTTTGAAGCTTTATTAGAACATTTAGGAATCATAAGTGTAGCTGCACCAACACCTAACGCCCCAAGAAGCAGTGGTTTCAAGATTCCTTTCTTTTCAGTTTTCTTTTCCTGATTATCAGAATTTAATTTTTGTTCTGTATTTTTTTCAGTTTTTAAAGAATCTAATAATTGAGGATTTTTGTCCGTTGTTGAAAAGGCTTTAAATAAGACTTTTTCATCTGCATTTTGGAACATATTATAATTTGTATTAACTTTTGAATTTTCTATTGCTTTTTTAGATGATTTCTTTAAACCTAATGCACCAAGTATAACAGGAACAGCCATAATCGTTAATTTTGCTCTTAAAGGCATAAATATCGGCTGCAATAGTTTATCCATAACATTTTTAGATGTTTTTGCATAATTTCCGCTTGCCTTAGCGACCTTTTCCCCTTTAAAATTAGATATTAATTTTGCGGCATATTCAGGTATTTTATTAAAAGCACCGGATTTTTCCATTGCTTTAGTTGCTTTTGAAATCGGAGGATTAATAAGAGCAGTAGCTGCCAGACCTAATATTCCGGAAGAAATTGATTTAGCTACCTGATATTGACATTTTTCTTTGTCTTCTTCCGTTTTTGCAGTAGCCATAATTGTTATTGGTCTTGCACCGCACGTAATTAATATTGCGAATAAGGCTTCGGCAAGTAGAGGTTTATCTCCGGCGAAATGAGCTACGTTGTGCAACCAAGTAGAAGGATCTTTCCCCTTAAAACTCACACGACCATCAGAATCTCTCTTGATGGTCGTGTTTATTTGGTCATTATTATTTTGTTGTAACTCGTATCTCTCTTTTGCACACTCTCTTTGTCTTTCAGGAGAGGCTTCGGACGCCCTGCCTTTCAGATATGCCTTATTGGTTGTAATAGAATTAATTTTCATATTCATATTTCCATACATCTTACATCTGTTTTAAAAATGCAAAAAATATATTTTGCTAGTGTGAGCCTTTATCATAACAGGAAAATATAAATTGCAACAAAATCATTTTTATAAATTTTCATAAAATTCGTATAAACATTGCTTTATGACTAAAGAAATCAAACTTTATAAATCTTAATAAAGCAAAAAAGTATTATTTTAAAAATAAATGAGAAAAAAGACAATTTTTCATTAACAGATTACAATGTAAGCTATTTTTTAATTTAATATAACTACATAAAGAAATATTTCATCTCCATGACAAAAATGGATTCTAATTAAAAATTTTTATAAGTTTTTTTAAAGATACCAGTGTATATTTTATTGAAAAATGATTATTTAGGTGGTAGAATTATTGGGAATCAAATGAGATTCGGGACGTAGCGCAGCCTGACTCTGCCGAGGAGAATAATTAAATATTATTCGACGAGAGGTAGCACGTAGTGCGCTAAGGCTCAAAATTAAAAACTAAATAAATTTCGGGACGTAGCGCAGCCTGGTAGCGCACTACCTTGGGGTGGTAGGGGTCGCAAGTTCAAATCTTGTCGTTCCGAAATTTTTTATTATTAATTTTTAAAATAAGTTTTAAATATAGCGATATAAAAATCCGGTCTTAAAAAGAACAGGGGACGTCTTTTTATATATGCGACTATCGAATCACGCTCATTATCAACTGTCCAATGTTTATATTCTTCATCATTTAAAGCCCAAGGTGTCATTTGAAGATATTTAAAATATTCTTTTTTATGAATACTTGCAGTTGCGTATATCCAAGGTTTAGCAAGAATATGTATAGCTTTAGGATTTTTAGTAAATGTTGAACGATTTATAAAATTACTTGATTGAACATTCCATTCATCTGCGACAATTTTTATTTTTCCTTTTAATACTTCATTTATAATTTCTTGATCGCCTAGTTTTATTGTTTCAATATTTTTTAATGTCCAATCCAAAAATTCTTTTTCTGTATTATTTTTTCTCATTTGATTCAAATCAAACAATATCATGCCTGCATTTATATAAGTTGGATTATTTCTTACACGTTTTTTATTCCTATCATGAACACCTGCTGCAATATTATTATCTAAATCAACAGAATATAAAGAAGCCAGAGATGTACAAACAACAAAATCACAATCAAAATATATTATTTTATCAACATCAGGAAGTAACGACGGAAGTTTTAATCTGTAAAAAGTAGGAAGTGTAATATAATAATGAGTCTGAACTTTTTTATATTCCGTAAAATCTTGTTCATCTATTTTAATAAATTTAATATCACAATCTTTTATAGCAGATAAAGAATATATTTTATTTTTATTTTCGGAAGAAATTCCCCCGTCTAATATATAAAAGCATAAGGAGTCATCTTCATTGGAATTATATAAAATTGAAGCTATTACAACACCTGCGTGTTGTGCATAATTATCATCACTTGCTAAACATACATTTATTTGCGGCATATTTTTTATTCTTAATTATGTTAATAAACTTATCACACATATGTTTTATCACAAACATAACCGTATTATCAATAAAAACACAAGTGTCAGATGCTCATATTATAACAAATATAAGAAGAAGAAACCAATATTTAATATGTTATTATTGCGTTTGTTTTTCTAATAATCTATACTAAAATCAGTAAAATTTGCATTGAGGCGCTATATGAGTAATCATTGTGATTGTTGTGAATGTTGTAAAACACATAATCATGAAGAAATCGACACTAACGGACACTTAAAACAATTATATATTGCCCTTATATTTTTAGTTGCAGCTTTTTTTATTTCAAATGAAATTTTAAAACCGATATTATATATAATCTCGTACCTGATAGCAGGACATAATGTCCTTATTTCATCATTAAAAAACATCAAAAATAAAAAATTCTTTGACGAAAACTTCTTAATGAGTATTGCTACAATCGGAGCTTTATGTATAAAAGAATATCCCGAAGCCGTAATGGTAATGATTTTATATCTGTTAGGAGAATATTTTCAGGATAAAGCCGTTGATAAAGCCAGAAATTCAATATCTGAGCTAATAAATATTTTACCCGAATATGCAAATATTGAGCAAAACGGCAAAATAATACAGGTAAATCCCAAAGAGGTAAAAATAGGAGAAATAATACTGGTAAAAGCCGGAGAGAAAATCCCGCTTGACGGAATTATAATTGAAGGCAATTCAGAATTAGATACTTCTTCTTTAACGGGAGAGAGTATTCCTGTTAATGTTTCAATTAATTCCGAAGTTTTGAGCGGTTCAGTTAATATATCAGGATTATTAAGAATAAAAGTTACAAAAAGTTTTGAAAATTCAACAGTATCGAAAATAATAGAACTAGTTGAACACTCAAATAAAAATAAATCCCAAACAGAAAATTATATATCTAAATTTGCGAAAATATACACGCCAATTGTTGTTTTTTTAGCACTGATGATAGTTATAATCCCGCTTATTATCTTCGGTTATGAAAATATTAACGAATGGATAAACAGGGCATTAACCTTTCTTGTAATTTCATGTCCTTGTGCATTCGTCATTTCCGTTCCGTTATCATTCTATGCGGGAATCGGATGTGCATCAAGACACGGTATATTAATTAAAGGAAGTAATTATCTTGAACAGATATCAAAAGCCGGCATTCTTGCATTTGATAAAACAGGCACTCTAACAACTGGCACTTTTAGCGTAAAAGAAATTATTCCAAACGGCAGCAATAGTAAAGAAGAGATAGTAGAACTTGCAGCATATGCCGAGAGCTGTTCAAACCATCCTATTGCAAAATCTGTTGTAAATTATTATACGAAAGAAATTGACTCTTCCAGAATAACAGGAACGACTGAAGTTTTAGGTTTTGGTATAAAAGCAGAAATAAACAACAACTATATAATTGCAGGCTGTAAAAAGCTTTTAGAAATAAGCGGAATTGAGTTAAACGACAAAGAACTTGATAATGCTGTATATATTGCAAAGAACAATCAATATATCGGGAAAATAATAATAGCTGATTCATTAAAATCTTCCGCTGAATCTATAATCAGCGAATTAAAAAAGTTATCATGCAAAATAGTTATGTTAACAGGTGATAATGAAGCAACAGCAAGACAAATTGCACAAGAAGCAGGTATTAATGAATATTACTATTCCCTGCTTCCTTATGACAAGGTACAAAAAATAGAAGATTTAATAAATAAAAATAAAAATAATTTGTCTGTATTTTTTGTTGGTGACGGAATAAATGATGCACCTGTTATAATGAGAGCTGATACAGGTATTGCAATGGGAGCATTAGGTTCAGATGCAGCGATAGAAGCAGCAGATATAGTAATTTCCGATGATAAACTTGAGAAGATTCCTTTAGCAATAAAAATTGCTAAAAAAACGATGAACATTGTCAAACAAAATATTGCATTTGCCATAATTATAAAATTTTTATTTTTAATTTTAGGCGGTATCGGTTTAATGACAATGTGGGGAGCCGTATTCGCCGATGTAGGCGTAACATTGCTCGCTGTTTTGAATTCACTCAGGACACTAAAAGAATAATTAAGTTTTTACAAGTGCATTTAGTTTTATGTCCTGTAATAATATTCTGTATTTATTAACATCTGAAATACTGTCTAATTTTTCTATTAACGATTTTTGTTTATTTGGAGTTATAGGATTTTCCGAAATATTTTCTTTTTTTCGAATGCTTTTTTTCTTGATTTCTAATAAATATTCATCTATGCAGTCATGAATATATTTTTCTTCGTCTTTAAAACTTCGTTTATTGCCTATTGAATATAATAGCTGCAAGACAAAAATATCATTAGATGAAAGGCTGGTTGCATATTCCCCGCAACATGACATTACATCATATTTATCAGAACTATGCCCAAGTCCTAAAGCATGACCAAGTTCATGAATTATTACATGAAAAACATCTGCATCATCAACAGGATTATTATCCATATCAACAATTCCTATAACCATACTTTGTTTAGGATACCAATCCAAAGGGAGATAACATTTTCCTGCATATTTACGATTTACTTTCCCCCAGTTTATTTCAAAATCAAAAGGTTCACCATATTCTGTTATATTAAATTCTATCTTATTCAGTAATGCCGCAGAATACATATCTAATGCCAAACGAACATAGTGTAAATATTTTGCCGTTCTGTCTTTCAATGACGGAAGGATAACAGGCGCAACATATACATTTACAGGAGATTTATATATCAATTTCAATCTGCTGTTTTCTGAAAACTGAACAGCATCTGCATCAATCCCGATATTAAAAGATGAACGAATATATGTAATTAAATTATCATAATCACTCATAATTAATATATAATTCTAAATCCCAAATTGTCACCTTTTTTATATATGCCACATATTTAACTTTTCTAATCGGATTTGTATTATAATAAAGCTATGTTTAGACAATTTTTACCGATAATATTATTAACAATTTCAAATGTATTTATGACATTTGCGTGGTACGGGCATTTAAAATATAAAAGCACCGCACTATGGATAGTAATCCTCGTCAGTTGGGGAATTGCACTACTTGAATACTGTTTCCAGGTACCTGCAAACAGAATAGGACACGAGTTTTTTACGGCAGCACAATTAAAAACAATACAAGAAGTAATTACATTGATAGTATTCAGTGTATTTTCCGTTTTGTATTTAAAAGAAGAATTCAGATGGAATTATCTTGTAGGATTTGTATTTATAATACTTGCCGTATTTTTTATATTTAAAAAATGGTAATAAAAAAGAGAGTTTTAAAAACCCTCTTTTTTTATTATTAAACTTCAATATATTCTTTTAATCGTTTGCTTCTGTTTGGATGTCTTAATTTTCTTAAAGCTTTAGCTTCAATTTGTCTGATACGTTCTCTGGTTACACCAAACAATTGACCAACTTCTTCAAGAGTTCTTTGACGTCCGTCATCCATACCGAATCTTAAACGTAAAACATCTCTTTCTCTCGGAGATAAACCGCTTAACACTTCAGCCAAGTCTTCTCTTAAAAGTTCTTGAGCAACTGTCTTAACAGGAGCATCAGCATCTTTATCTTCTATAAAATCACCGAGTCTTGAATCTTCTTCTTTACCGATAGGAGTTTCTAATGATAAAGGTTCTTGAGCAACCTTAATTATTTCTCTTAA
>JAEELO010000122.1 GCA_016282705.1 Candidatus Gastranaerophilales bacterium
AATTATATCATGTATTGAAAAAGATGGTTTTAAATTTCCTTTCATCATTTGATTTCTGCCTGCCTGATTTAAAGATGTTTTATTATCTTTATTAAAATCATATGTATCATACATTTTTATATGCAGATTCCCTCTTTTATCTAAATAACCATTTCTTAAATCATAATGACCTATTGCAAAATGCCAGTTTGATTCTTTATCATCTTTATACCTCGGGAAATTACCACTTATTTGTTCCCCATTTATAATTTTCTCTTTATTATTTTTTATTGTTTCAAGAAAATCTTTATCCTGTGCAACTCTTTGTGAAGGTTCTGTATTACTTTTAAAAATACGTCCTTTTATTGTTTTAGGGTCAAACCCGTAATCTTTAAATTGTTCTCTCAGTTTATCTTCAAGATATTTTCTGTCTGATAAATCTTCTATATCTTTATAACTATTTAATTCTATAGTATTTACTGCATAATTCGGATTCATTGGCTCTCCATGTGCTAAATCTACCATTCCTACTGTGTCTTCGCCATATTTATTTTTAGCGTACCAATGACCTAAAGTATTATATGCAATACCAAGTCCAAATTCAGCAGCAATTTTTTTAAATTTTGATGTTTTTTCAAGACCAATTTTCTTTATTTTATCTTCCAATTCTTTAATATTTGCATATAAAATTTCTTCTCTTGTTGCTTTATCCCCTAATACATCAAGCAGTTTATTCCTTAATTTAAGTTCATTTTCTTTTTTTGTTGTTTCAGGGAAACTCATATCGGCAGAATTATCTGCAGTAACAGTTTTTTCAATTTGACCTTCAAATACAGTTTTTGATGGAGAGTTGCCTCCGTTACTATAAGTAAATTTACCCTCATCATCTCTCGGATGTTTAGATTCGTCCCAGACCATTTTACTCCCTTTCTTATTCTTTTATTTCTTAATGAGATACACAATGTAAATTCAAAACATAATTAAAACTTACGTATAAATTTTAATGTATTTTTAAATATTTTTAAATTAGCCAAGTGGCTATATTTTTATAGCTATTAGAACTATTTTTGTTCGACTATTTAAAATAAAAATTTTTATTTAGTACTAATCTATGCACACTTTAACCCTAACACCATTCTCATGTTGTAGTATTCCTCTCTTGGATTTCTTCCACGCTCACAGAGTTTCGCTTTCGGCATTGCAAGCCTGTCCGCTCAATCTGTTCGCTATCCGGTCGCTGCCGTACAGAAATCCGCTGTGTAGACTGCTTCATGATAAAAACAATTTTTTTATAGATATTGTCAGAGGGTTCCAAAATAGTAACATCATCGACACCATAAAAGAGGTAATGACAGAAAGCCATTACTCCTTTTATTTATACCAAGGGAACTTGAACGCATATTTTGCAAAAAATGTTGCAAAATATGGGGTTCAGCCGACAAGTCGGCATACCTTCGCTGTAAGGCTCGGATTCCATATCCTCGCCAACGCTCAGGCAAAGTCCCGCCTAAAGAAGTTTTAAAAAATAAAGTCCCGCCATATTTTTTATGTCCATATCTGTCATATACATCGATTATGATATTATTGAAATGAGGTGATTAAATGAAAAAATGGTATAAAATATTTTTTATAATTATAATTTTGGTACTTGCCGGCTATTCGTATTTTATAGAACCAAACAAACTTGAGATTAATCGCTATGTTGTTAATAGTCCTAATTTAAAAGGCATAAAGATTGTTTTTGCAGGTGATTTTCACATTAAACCATACGGACAAAAAAGACTAAATATGATTGTAGAAAAAATTAATGCAGAAAAGCCTGATTTAGTTGTATCTACGGGTGATTTTGTATGTAGCCACACTCGTCGTTCAACTATGCCTATTGAAGATATTGCTAAAACATTGGGAAAAATTAAAGCAAAATATGGTTTCTATACTTCGCTTGGAAATCACGATGGATGGTATGGAGTTAATGAAATCACCTTAAATCTTGAGAAAAATGATATAAAAGTATTATCTAACTCTAATTTTGAACTGAATATTGACGGACAAAAATTTTATATTGTGGGAATTGAAGATTATGATACAGGCAAGCCTGATATATCAAAAGCCTTAAATGGTATTGAAACTGATGAAAAAGGCGAATACAATAACCCCGTAATAATGCTCTCTCATTCTCCAGATTTATTTACCAAAATGCCGACAGGTATTACCATAATGTTTGCAGGACACACTCATGGCGGACAAGTCAGAATTCCATTATTAGGTCCTATATTTACAGCATCACGTTATCATGACAAATATGCAAAAGGATGGAAACAGGAATATAACAATAAATCAATTAATATTGATACTTCAAAACCGATTCAATTATCTACATATACTAAAACTCTATTTGTAACACGTGGGATAGGTGTCAGCATTCTACCATTCCGTTTTAACTGTGTACCTGAAATTAATGTAATAGAATTCGAATAAAGTGCATAGGGGGCAATTTTATATCTTGATATGTTTTATGGATTTATAACATTGTAAAAGGATTTATTATGCAGGTAAATTTCAGTAACATATCATTTAAAAAGAGATTAGCGGCAAACTGTGCAGTATTAAATAATAATGCACAAAGTGAACCTTGTTCCATATACCGGATTTTACCTGATGAAGATGAAGATTATTTTAAAAAATTACAGAATGATGAAAACTGGCAAAATTCTGATTTTCTTGAGTTTGCTATATCCGAATTGCCTATGTTAAAGCATGATAAAAGATATAAAATGTATTCTATCGAAAATAGAAACGGCAATTGTCTCGGTTTCGCCGAAATTCAAGACGGCAAAGATTTTATTCAAATTGAAAATCTTGAAACTGCACCTAAATTTGCACACAATAAAAAATCAAAATACAAATATATTGGTGAAACACTTGTTACTTTTTCGACAAAATTGGCTCAATTATTAAATAAATCAATTTTAAAAGTAAATCCTGCCGATGAAGCAATTGGTTTTTATTCTCAAAAATGCGGTATGGAATATGATGATGACAGAGTTATTTGCGAACTGCCAAAAAAGCAATATAATGATTTAATTTTACAAAATGAAAAACATACAGGATGTTCACTAGAAATTGTTGATTAATAGATATTTTATCCTTGAATTCAGAATGCAGGATGCAGAAAATGCACTTGAATCTACATATATTATTATAAAATATTGTTGAAGAATTAACACATCATAAAACTTTGAGATCTAACACCATTCTCATATTGTAGTATTTTTGTGTGGACTGTTTCATAATACATACAATTCGTTTATAGATATTATCAAAAGGTTCCAAAATAGTAACCCATCGACAAATCTATTTTCTCGCTGCAGCTTTTGCTAATACTTCCGTATTGTAAATTGACGATGCATGGAAATGCTTTATAAAATCGTCACTGATATTGTTTCTTGGTAATTTGCCGTTTAAAACTTTTCCCCAGTATTTTTCTTCACCGTTTCTTGCACTTATTTCCGCTAAATTTGTATAATATCCAAGTTTATCCTCACCCGGCTGAACATATTTTGTAAATGCTTCAAGCAGGTGATTAAAATCATATTTTAATTGCTTCCCTTTTGTTAAGTTTTCAACAAGAATAGTTTTATTCGATAAAAGTTTTTTAGGTTTATAACTAAAAATAAAAGGTGCATGTTCTTTTATCAGTTTATCTGTTAATCCCTGTGATTTTAAAGCTGAAATATATTTTTTTAACCCGCCTTCAGTGCTAAGTAATACTTGAAATTGTTTTGCATGAGTTAATTCGTGTGATAATGTTGCTCCTGTTATGGCAAGTGCTTCATTTTTACTTGCCATTCTGTATTCATTTCCTAACCCTTTTCTTATTATTTGAAAAACTCCGGTATTGATTTCACCGTCTGCAATTTTCAACCCTTTTGCAATCTCTGTTGTAGTAGTATTTTTTAAATTTTTAATTATACAGGTTTTTCTTAACCTTCTGGGATCAATTACTATTTTATTTTGGGCAGGTATATAACCTCCGCCAAATCCTTTTCTAAGTCTTTTAAATACCAACCCCGGTTTTTCAAAATTTATAACATCTTTTATTTGCTTATTCATGTCTTCAAAGATATTGTTATAAAGTTGAGTTATTTCTTTTTTTGCTTTATTAAGATTGTGAACTTTAACAACAGTAATACAACCTGCTGCGGCAAGAGCTATTCCGCCTGCAATTAGCATTATTTTCTTTTTGTTATTTACCGGTTTTGAATTATCAGTTGATAGTTCAAATGAATCGGCTTTTGTTTCAGGTATTTTGCACTTTGAAGTAATATTATTACTATTTGTAATACCATTGGTAAAAGGACTAAAAATTAAAGGGTCCATTATCTCTTTCCTCTTCGTAAGTTTATATTATTATAAAAACATAATAATTTTGAAATTTGTCTTTTTTTCATCAATGTTTTTTCCCATTTACAAATTAAATTTGTATAAGTAGTATAAGTAGGTCAGGCATTGCCTGACAATATCTGAAAAGATAAAAGAGAGTGACATTTGTCACTCTCTTTTTCATTTGCTTATTTAATTAAGCTTTTTTATACACTTTAATGTATTGGAATGAATCATTCTGCGGTTTTAATAAACTGATTTGATTATTTTTTCTTATAACAGTAGTTCTGTTTGTTTGTACATTATTTTGTGTATTTTTTGGTTTAATGTAAGTTTTCTTCGTAGGCATTTTGGAATAATCTTTACCTATCTTATACTGGAAGCCTGCTTGGAAACCTACACCTGTTCTGCCTACATTTCTTAGTACACTCTGGAAGTAGCCTGATGCTCTGTCCGTAAATTTCTTAGTAGCACCAAGACCGTACTGTATATAGCCTCTTTCCATTGCTAATCTCGGCATATCTGTGTTTCCGCCTCTGCCTCCTACAGCACCATTCAGATTATACATATACTGTAATGTTCCATATATGCTGAAGGTTTCTTTCTCCCAGATTAAGTTTACACCAGGAGCTAAGTTTACACCATTCAATGTTCCGGACATCAT
>JAEELO010000018.1 GCA_016282705.1 Candidatus Gastranaerophilales bacterium
GATGTTCAAACTGATTTTGACCAAGGCTTCCAAGGTTGGGAATATAAATTTAACACCGTTGCTTCTTCAAGAGGTGATTATCCGTTTATTACGATTACTCTTGGTTTAGGAACAGGCGAATATGAAAAAATGGCTTCAATATCCGCTTTAAATACCAGAAAAGGCGGTCAAGGCAAGAAAACCTGCAAAAAGCCGGTATTATTCCCGAAAATAGTATTTTTATATGATAAAAACCTTCACGGAAAAGGCTGCGAATTGGAAGACGTATTTGAAGCAGGTCTTGAATGTTCACAACGTTCTATGTATCCGGATTGGTTAAGTTTAACAGGCGACGGATATGTTGCAAGCATGTATAAAAAATACGGCAGAGTGGTTTCTCCGATGGGTTGCAGAGCATTCCTTTCTCCTTGGTATGAAAGAGGCGGAATGAACCCTGCTGATGAAAATGATAAACCTGTATTTGTCGGAAGATTTAACATAGGCGCTATAAGTTTACATTTGCCTATGATATATGCAAAATCTCAAAAAGAAAGTAAAGATTTCTACGAAGTTCTTGATTACTATTTGCAATTAATCAGAAAAATCCACATAAGAACATATGAATATCTTGGTGAAATGAGAGCTTCAACTAACCCGTTAGCTTACTGTGAAGGCGGTTTCTACGGCGGTCATTTAGGTTTCCACGATAAAATAAAACCTTTATTAAAAGCTGCAACTGCTTCATTTGGTATTACGGCATTAAACGAACTGCAAGAACTCTATAACGGCAAATCGCTTGTTGAAGACGGGCAGTTTGCAATCGAAGTAATGGAATACATTAATAAACGTGTAACCGAATTTAAGCTTGAAGACGGCAATATGTATGCATTATACGGAACACCAGCAGAAAGTTTATGCGGTTTACAGGTAAAACAATTCCGTGAAAAATACGGTATTGTTGAAAAAGTTTCTGATAGAGGATATGTTACCAACAGTTTCCACTGCCACGTAACGGAAGAAATAAGTCCTATTGAAAAACAGGATTTGGAAAACAGATTTTGGAATCTTATGAATGGCGGGAAAATCCAATATGTTAAATATCCGATTTCATATAATAAAGAGGCAATCAGAACGTTAATCGAACGTGCTATGGATATGGGATTTTATGAAGGAGTAAATTTATCACTTTCATATTGTGATGATTGCGGTCATCAGGAATTAAATATGGATGTATGTCCGAAATGCGGAAGCCGAAATTTAACAAAAATAGACAGGATGAACGGCTATTTGTCATATTCTAGAGTTAAAGGCGACACCCGTCTAAACGAAGCAAAAATGGAAGAGATAAAAGACAGAGTAAGTATGTAATCATGAACTACCATAATATAACAAAAGACGACATGCTAAATGGGGACGGCTTACGAGTAGTATTGTGGGTTGCAGGCTGCAACCATCAATGTGAAGATTGCCAAAACCCGATAACTTGGGATATAACCGGCGGTTTGCCGTTTGATGAAGCGGCAGAAAACGAGCTTTTTGAAGCACTTGCAAAACCTCATATTTCAGGCATAACTTTTTCGGGAGGAGATCCTTTGCACCCGTTTAACAGAGGTACTACTTTCAGGTTAATGAAAAAATGCAAAGAATTATTTCCGAATAAAACAGTTTGGGTTTATACCGGTTTTCGTTGGGAAGACTTTGAAGACAATCCGAAAATGAAATATATTGATGTTATGGTAGACGGCAGATTTGTAAAAGCATTGCACGATGACAAATTATGCTGGTGCGGAAGTTCAAATCAAAGAATTATAGATGTTCAAAAAACACTGGCTGAAGGCAAGGTTGTGCTTCATTACGATAACAGCAACGTAAATAATCATATTTAGAAAATTTAAATAAAAAAATCGGGAGAGTTTTTAACTTTCCCGATTTATAAGAAGATTGTTTTTATTTCTCTTCTTTAGTTTTTACAGGGGGGTGAGAAACAACCTTTTTCACTTCTTGTGGAGAATTATTTTCTTCTTCCTGTGAAGCAACTTTACCAAGAATTTGCGGAAGTTCCACGCCTGCTTGACTTGCTAAATCGTGCATTGCAGGGAGAGCTTTAATCAAATCACGCATAAAGTTTGCGGTAGTAGAACCTTTTTCGCTTCCTGAACCGCCGTCCCATACAGTGATTTTATCAAATTTGATATTTTTAATAGCTTCAACTTGTTGAGAAACAATATTTTCAATTTTTTCAATCATTAAGAAGCTTGTTGCTATTTCGGGTTTATTATTGCTTATCTTTACTAATTCTTCATAACCTTTAGCTTTAGCTTCCAAAACCGCCTTAATACCTTCTGCTTCAGCAAAATATCTTGCTTTTATAGCATCAGCTTCACCAAGTGCGATTCTTCTTTGTCTTTCAGCTTCAGCATCTGCTTCAACTTGAATTTTTAATTTCTCAACTTCTTGTCTTGCCAATTCTTCTTTCTTTAACTTAGCTTCTTCTTGTTCTTTTTGTGCCATTAAGACATCTCTTTGTGCATTAGCTTTTGCAACTTCACCGAGTTTTAATGCTTCTGCCTGTTTTACGGCTAAAGTAGCATTATAATCAGCAATATTTGCTTTTGCTATGTTTTCACCTTCTACTGCTTGAGCCTCAAGGCTTGCCGTTTTAATACGCTGTTCTTTTTGAGCATTAGTTTTACCTATTTCAGTTTCTGCTTTTTGCTGAGCTACTTGAACTTCTCTTATCTTATTAGCTTCAGCTTCACCAATTTCAGCTGTAGAATTAATATTTGCAGTTTGAACACGCTGTTCCTTTTCGGCATTTGTTCTACCGATTAATGTTTGAGCTGTTTGTTCCGCAACTTGAACTTCCTTTTCTTTATTGGCTTCAGCTTCACCGACTGCACCAAGTTTTTCCTGTTGTGCAACTTCAACTTTTGCTTTGTTGATAGCTTCTGCTGCGGCTTTTTTACCGATAGCATCAATATATCCGGATTCATCTGTAATATCTTTGATGTTTACGTTTATAATTTCCAAACCGATTTTATTAAGCTCGGGATTTACGTTTGCGTTAATTTGTTCTAAGAATTTTTCTCTGTCTTGGTTGATTTCTTCAATTGTCAAGGTTGCAATTGCAAGACGCAGCTGACCGAGAATGATATCACTGGCTTGTGTTATGATATCTTGTTTAGACAGACCTAAAAGACGTTCTGCCGCATTCATCATAATATTTGGTTTTGTTGAAATACCGAAAGTGAATGTTGCAGGAACAGCAACACGGATATTTCCTTTTGAAAGTGCTCCTCTTAAATCTATATCTGTTGTCATAGGTTCAAGAGAAAGAATACCATAGTCCTGAATTAACGGAATAATAAATGTACCGCCGCCGTGAACACATTTTGCGGTAGATTTTCCGTCTGTTTTACCGTATACTACAATGATTTTGTTTGAAGGGCATCTTTTATACTGATTTGCAACAAAGAATAATATTGCAATAAGTATTATTGCCGGAACACCGAAGGATGCCATAAATAATGGGTCTAAAAACATTTTATACTCCTTTTATAATGTAAATTTGATTATTTTCTACTCTTGTTACTTTTATTTGTGTAAATGAATCTATATTTTCATCTGATTCATTCATAGCCGTAAAAAATGAAAGTCTGTTATTTATATCTATTTGAATTTGTCCTTCTGAGTGAGGTGCTATAGAAGTATATGCTTTCCCTGTTTGGCCGACCAGCTTTGTTACATCTTCTTTAACATTTTGGTTTAGCTTTTTTACCGAAAACATTAAATATGCAGTCAGGTACATAAATATAAATCCGACTAATAGGGCGATGGCAAGCGATGCTCTTCCCGATAAGTTAAATTGGACAAGAGCTGCAAGTCCGCTCCAACCCATACCCATAAAAAATGCAAGTATTGTTTGAACGGATAAAAAGTTAAATGAAATATCAGATTCCGTCATTGAGTCAAAATCTGTATCAATTTCTGTATCTCCGCCTATAAATATATAAATTACAAGTTTTATTATATAAAGGACTGTAGAAAATATGCTTATTGCAATTAAAACATTTTGTAAATTTAAAAAATCTGGCATTTCCAACTCCTTTCCATTTGATTGTATATTATTTTTATTATTTTTTATATCATCCTTTTAAATTATTTATAGAGTTTCTTTCCTTTTATGTGCGGTATATAGTTTTTCAACTTCATCTCTAATCCTATCTCTGAATATTTTTGTCGGTGTACCGTCATAATATATCGGCTCTCCTATATAAATATCCGAAATAAAAGGAACCAATAATGCATCAATCTTAGGTAAAATTTTATCAGGTCCGTTTATATATATAGGAATAACAGGAACTTCAGGATTCATAGAAGCAATATGCGCTATACCCGTTTTAAACTCTTTTATTTTATTATCTTCTCCTCTGGTTCCTTCCGGATATAAAATAATGATTTGTTTATTTTGTAGTGCCGAATTTATATCTTTAAAAAGTTCTTCTTTAGTTATTCTTCCTATTTGTCTTTTTAACGGGATAATATCAATAAGTGTTTTGCATAAAAATGCTTTTAATTTTGTATTACAGAAATAATCTTCGGCAGCAACGGGACGTATTTTTAGTAAGTTTGACGTGGAAAACAGGCTCATTAAAAGCAGAGTGTCTATATGGCTGTTATGATTTGCAACTAAGATTGCAGGTCCGTCTTTGGGTAAATGTTCCATCCCTCTTGCATTCATACCCAATGCCCATAAAATAAAAGGCTTTACTCCGAATGTAAAGAACAGAAACTTAATAAAATTGTTTTTATTTATTCCGCAAATCATTAGCTCAAAATTCCGATTTTAAAAGTATAGGCAATGTAATGGAAAAATATAGGAACGGTAAAAATCATACTGTCGAGTCTGTCTAAAATCCCGCCATGTCCGGGTAATAAAGCACCTGTATCTTTTACTCCCATATCACGTTTTATTGCAGACATTGTTATATCTCCAAAGAATCCTGCAACGGCAATTATAGTACCTATAAATACACTTTGTAATAAAGATAAAGGTGTAAAAATTTGTGATATTCCGACTGCTATTGCAATTGTTGATACAGCTCCGCCTATAAAACCTTCCCACGTCTTATTGGGACTTACAACAGGTGTAATTTTATGTTTCCCCATGGTTTTTCCAAATACAAATTGCATGAAGTCATTGGAAATAGTTACTATCAATATGTATAGAAGTAAACCTAATGCACCGCCGTTTGGATTTATAGAATCAGGAATTGCAAAATATGCGGCAAAATATCCTATGGCATATACACAAGTCATCAAGGCCCAGTGTATTGTACCGCAAGATTTTAAAAAGCCTTCAGTATCTTCTATAATAACCATTCTCAACGGAATTAATATAAACATATACAACGGAACGAATAAATAAAACATTACTATCCAATCAGTAAAAATAAAATAATATTGGATTGGTATTGCCAAATATGCCCATAACAGAACTCTTCTGTCAGAACGTCTTGTAGGTATCATAGAGAAGAATTCTTTTAATGCCAAATAACTGATTAGCATTATAAATATAATTGCAACAAGTTTATTAAACATAAATGCAATTGTAAAAAGAAATACAATTATCCAAAAAGATTTCATTCTTGTTTTGAAATTTTCAACATTCTTTTTTAAAAATCCTAAGATGTATGCTGTTGCCGTGATTATAAACAATACCGCATACAATATAACTATGCCTAGTTTTACGTTATGAGTGAGATATATAGGTTCCATTTATAATTCCTTTATACTTTTTGTACTAATAATACAGGATAATGTCCCTTGTCATCGGAACGTGTTTTAACGGTTGTAAAACCTATTTCGCTCAGTATTTTATTTATTACATCCATATTCCAAGTAATCATTTGTAATTGATGATTATTAAAATCTTTGAAAATCTTGTTAGTAAGAGTTAGAGCATTATGTCCTGCTTGAATAGAAAATACAAAATATCCGTTTTGCGGTAGTGCATTATAAATAAGCTGCATAGATTGACGTATAACTTCTTCTTTTTCGAACCAATCATAGAATCCTGAAGCAACAAATATATCCGGCGGAACATCAAACATAAAATCTTTTTCTAAAAGAGCATTTGCTGTTCTGTATTCAACTTTTACACCATGTTCGTCGGCGGTTTTAGCAGCTTCTTCCAGCCATCTTTCATCAATATCTCTTAGTTCTGCTGTTACATTTTTATCTTTAAATGCTTCCAGTGTTTCAATTATGTATCTTGCAGGTCCTGATGCAACATCGCATATTTTTACGGAATCTTTTCTCTCTAAAGTCATGTTTACCGCATCTTTAAGATTAAGAACAAGATTATTTTTTCTCATTCTTACATCCTGCCAGCCGGGATGGTTTAAATATATTGAATCTATGTATTTACCGATACCGAGTTTGCCATTAGGAGTATTTTTATATATATAATCCAGCATTTTCCCTGATGTAAAACCTTCTTTTGAAGCAAGTTTAATACCGTCACTTAATTGACCTAATGTATCTACAACTATTTTTAAGGCAGAAATTTCTATATTTTCTATAAATTCTTTCATTATTATATCCTTTCATACAATTTTGCCGCAAATAAATATGCGTCCAACAAATCATTATCATTTGGTCTGTTTTTATATGTTTTTGCTATAGAATGATATCCTTTTATATTTATTGTTGAAACGGGTTTTTTACCCAATTTTTCAGTAAAATATTTTATACATTTTTTGTTTGAGAACCATCTTTTTATAGGTAATCCCGAGGTCATTAAAAGGGCATAATTTTTCAAATTAAGATTGTTTTCAAGTAAATTAATCATATCGGGAGTTGTAATTCTTCTTCCGAGTTGAGGACAAGCAAATATTACACTGTCATAAGAGGATAAATCCATATTATTAGTATTTTTTACATGTATCATTTCACAATTCAAAGCATCAGCTGCTTGTTGTGCTGCTTTTTCGGTATTGCCTGTTTGTGAATCATATATGATAACAACTTTTTTATTTGTGTCTCTGTATTTTATCCAGTCAAGTTTACGGCATTCTCTTAACATAGCAACAAGTCTGTTATAAACAGTAATTTGACCTAAAACTATAAATAATATCATCAACCATTCAAAATATGTTATGGAATGAAATTTGCCGATTTTTCCGGTTAAAGACATATATTCTAATACGGAGAAAATCATTATGAAAATTAATCTTTCAACTTTGCCTAAAGGGCCTTGATGCTGCCATTGAGCACCGATTGCTTTTGAAAGCATTCCTGTATAGCTCACAAGGAACATTGATGCCATACCTGCCAAGCCTAAATATGTATTACAAAGAGGTGATACTGCGATACCTATTATAATAAAAATATCGGAATATCTGTCCGGAAGAGCATTTACAACTTCTCCCTTTAATTTTAAGTTTCCTCTTTCTATTGCAATTACACCGTCTATAGTGTTTAATGTCATCCTAAACAAGGTTAATAAAATTGAAATTATTAGTAAAACAGGTTTGTCAACCGCATAAAAATAACAAAATGCAGTACCGAGTGCAACTATAGTTGCAAGATATCCTAATATATCAGGATTCATCCACTTTAATTTTTGAGCAAGCGGAAGTAATATTTTTCTGTAAGGGTATTTTAATAAATATAAAGCCATATAATTCTCCTTTTGGATACATAATAACATTTTTATTATTTTATGTAATATACTAACTGAATGAATTATAGAATTTTATTTATACTCATTTTTATGTTTGTACTAGAATATAGATATATCATTTGATTATAATTGGAGAGAAAAATGGACGAAATAAGGGTTAGAATTGCACCGTCGCCAAGCGGCAATTTGCATATAGGTACTGCAAGAACAGCATTATTCAATTATTTATTTGCAAAGAAAAACGGCGGTAAATACGTTTTAAGAATAGAAGATACAGATGCCGAACGTACAAGTCAAGCATATATAGATAATATTTTTGACAGTTTAAAAGCACTCGGTTTGAACTGGGATGAAGGTCCCGATGTCGGCGGACAATACGGCCCATATACACAATCAGAAAGATTTGATATTTATCCTAAATATGTACAAGAACTTTTAGATAAGGGCTTTGCTTATGAATGCTTCTGTACACCTGAAGAACTTGAAGCTGAAAAAGAAGAAGCAACAAAAAATAAACAGGCATATGTATATTCTAAAAAATGTGAAAATTTGACCGAAGAACAAAAGGCTAAATTAAGAGCAGAAGGAAGAAAACCTGCTATCCGTTTTTCTGTCGAAAAAGCAAGAAAAGCATTTCACGAATCTCCGATTGTTCATTTTGAAGATATGGTTAAAGGTGATTTACACCAAGATACAAGCTTGATAGGTGATTTTGTTATTATGAAATCCAACGGTTCACCTACATACAATTTTGCGGTTGTTATTGATGATATGTTAATGAAAATTTCTCATATTATCAGAGGCGAAGACCACATTTCAAACACCTTCAAACAAATTTTAATATATGAAGCATTAGGTGCAAAAGTTCCTAAGTTCGGACATTTAGGTATGATTTTAGCACCGGACAGAAGCAAACTTTCAAAACGTCATGGCGCAACAGCAGTTTCCGAGTTTGTAGAAAAAGGATATTTAACGGAAGCATTATTAAACTTTGTAGCACTTTTAGGCTGGGCTCCGTCTGATGGTGTTGAAATTAAAACTCTTGATGAAATCGCTCAAGACTTTAGAATAAATGAAGTTTCTTCTTCAAATTCAATTTTTGAATACGATAAATTAAACTGGATGAACGGTCAATATATTAAAAAGATGGACATTAAAGAACTTACGGAAAAAGCTAAACCGTTCTTAGCACAATATGATTTATCAGAACTTTCTGAAGAAAAACTTGAAAAAGTTATTGCTGCTACACGCGAACCGATAACTATTTTGTCTGATTTGGCACATGACGTAGCATATTTCTTCGGTAAAGATATTGTTTATGATGAAGAAGTTAAAGAAAAATATGTAGATACTCAACAAGCTCAAGATATACTAAAATATTTTGATTCTCAGTTGGATAGCTATGATTTTGATAATGAAGAAAAACTCCATGAACAATTGGCTGACTTCAGAACATATTTCAAAGAAAAATTCGGTATAAAACCAAAAGAAACAATGTGGACTGTTCGTGCAGCATTAACCGGAAGAACTCGCGGTGCAGATATGGGAGTTATTCTTGAAGTATTGGGTAAAGATAAAGTAAAATATCGTATAGAAAAAGCTATTGCTTAATAAAATTGGAAGTATGGAAGATTTTTTAAAACTACCGAAAGTTTCATTTATAGTAATCACGCACAATTTTGAAAAATTTGTGTGTGATTGCCTTACGAGTATAAAAAATCAAACATACAAGAATTTTGAAATAATAGTAGTGGATGATGTTTCAAAAGATTCTACCAGAGATAAAATCAAATCTTTCATAAATGAAAATCCCGATATGCAAATTAAGTTTATAGAAAACGAAAACAATATCGGGCAATTGGCAGCATTTCTTACAGGCTTAAAAGCAGCTACGGGAGAATTGGTAAGTGCTATTGACGGAGATGATGTATTGTTCCCCGAATATTGTGCAATGCATGTCGAAACACATTTAAAAACATCTGTTGCGCTTACTACTTGCAGACAGGCAGAAATAGATGAAAATAATGTTATTCATACTTTAAATTCTATTGAAAGCCCGAGACAAAAAGAAGAATATATAAATATAGATAATAAATCCTTTGAAGAATTTAACGAATACAGGCGTGCTGCCGGTATAGACAAAGACGGATGTAATGTAAAAATACTTGATAATGATAAATACAGTTTTGCAACATGGCACTGGGGACCTACTACTTCTTCTATGATGCGAAAATCCGTATGTGATATGCTGTTATTAATAGAAAAAACAAGAGCTTTAAAAATAACTGCAGATAAATTTATGTTTTCTTTTTGCCACTTAATCGGTTCAAGTGCAATTATTTATAAAGTATTATATGCATACAGACGTCATTCTTCTAATTATTCTTTGGCAAATCCTGTAATGGGTAATAAAAAATATTTGAAGGAACGTACCCAAAATAATTATTTCAGAAATAATAAAAAAATCAGAACACAAATGTTTAAATTCATCTCTGATAATAAGGATTATTTTAGAGAAAAATTTAACAAAGCAAATCTGGTAATGATTTATAAACGTATTATATTTTCTTTTGACTCAAGGTTTTTTAAAGGTTTGATTAAATCATTATTTATTTAAAAATATTTAGATTTTATTGGAAGCTTATTTATCTTCCCCTATTAATTTAAGTGATAACGGTACTAAAATTGATGCGGCTATTGCGCCTATTAAAGCACTCCAGAAACCGTCTATCTCAAATCCCGGAGCAAATTTCGCTACAAGCATGAATAAAAGTGCGTTAATAACAATACCAAATAATCCTAAAGTTATTATATTTAAAGGCAATGATATGAAAGAAACTATCGGTTTTATAAGTGCATTTACTAAAGCCATAATTACAACAACAATTAATGCAGCTTTAAACCCTGTTATAGTTATACCGGGTACTAACCAAGCAATGAGCATAATTCCGAGTGCCATTAAAATCCAGCTTAATATAAGTTTTTTCATTTCCTTCTCCTTTTTTCTAATTATACTTTATTTTTATATATCAATATTTATATATTAAATTATGTTAAATAAAACCAGTTAGTATAACAATATTTATTATTGATACTAATTTGGTTATATAACAAAAAGAGAATAAGTATGAAAATATCAAACATTAATTATATAAATGCTCAAAATCCTCAAAGTTTTAAAGGTGATGTCATTGAATTTAAACCTGAAGCCAAAGCTTCAAAGTCGGAGAAAAGGGCATATATCAATAATCCGGAATATTACCAAAGTATAAACGGTATTAAAAAACCGTCTTATATAGTATCTGTGCCATTAAAATCGGGCGGCATAACCAGTGTTGAAATAGATTATGATACAATCACAACTCTTTTATCAGATAAAAACGGTATGCCAAATCCTAAATTAGTAAAGCAATTTGCTTTATTTTATACGGATGAAATACAAGCATTAACGGAAAATAATGAAAAAATCCGAAAATTAAATCAAAGCCATTTGGATAATCCGTTCCAAGCACCTGATTTTATGCGTAAGCTGCCGTATAAAGCACAAAAAAATTTCCATACTTCTTTATTAGAGTGCAGTGAACTTGAGAAAAAGCAAATTCCCCAAAAGTCTTATGATATGGCGGCAAAATTATTCCGACTTTCAAAAATAAAAGACGGGTATGACTTTTCAGATATTGACAAAAAGAAAGAATTTATAGGTATTGTAAATTATATCGCAGGACAATTCCACGGCAAGCCTAATTTGATTTTTAATTCGTTTATTAACAATGCAAAAGATAAAGACGGAAATTTTAATTTTAAATTAGCATATAATAGTGCCAAAATAATGGAAAAAATGGAGTTTTATGAAACACCTAAATTTATAATAAGCACGGTAAATAAATTCTGTTCAAAAGATGAAGAAAATACCGAAAATATCATTAATACAATGAAAAAATTGAATAAAACAAGTTATATGCCGGATAGTAAAAACAATAATTTCAGCAGATTAATGGAATTATGTTTTACTTCTGATAATAAATACAATAAAGAAAAAGCAGATAAAATGCTTAAATCAGTTGAAGAAGCAGATAATAAAATGTTTGCTTGGATTGATGAAGACAGTTCTAACCTTGAATATATGGGAAGATATATGAATATAGCTACAGATGTTATTATAGATTATTTTGACAGTGATGCTAAAATACCTGTAGATGAATATATTATGTCAAGAATGAGTACTTTAAGTTTTATATAATATCTTTATGTTAAAATTTTGCTATGGAAGCTCAAGCAAACAGTAACGAAGAATTCATCCACGGGCATAATAAATGGTTATTAATAATACCCACTATGCTGGCTGCATTTTTATTTGCGCTTGATGAAACAATTGCAAATATTGCACTTCCTCATATAGCAGGTTCATTTTCCGTAAGCAGACAAGAATCCATATGGATATTAACAAGTTATTTAATTGCAAGCTGTCTGACAATACCTATGATAGACTGGTTAAGCCGTCTTCTAGGCAGAAAAAATATGTTTATAGGGATGGTTTTGCTTTTCACAATATCTTCATTATTGTGCGGAGTTTCCACATCTATGACAATGATGGTAATAGGCAGATTTTTACAAGGTCTTGGCGGAGGTGTATTAATTCCTATTGCACAGGCAATAGTTATGGAATCTTTTAAAGGAAAAGATTTAGCCATTGCAATTACGATATTTGGTCTGGTTGTAATAATCGCACCGATAATAGGGCCTGTTCTGGGCGGATATATTACTGAGAATTATTCTTGGCATTGGATTTTTTTTATTAATATTCCGATTGGTGCCATTATTGCAATAATGGCAAAAACAATGATATATGATCCGCCGTATGCTAGGCGTCAAAAAAACGTAAAGACAGATTATTGGGGATTATTGTTTTTGTTTATGTTTGCGGTTGCTTTTGAAATAACCATGGATAAAGGCAATGATTTGGATTGGTTCGGTTCACCGTTAATTCAAAGATTAACAATTATTTGGGTAATAGGATTAATAGGTTTTATAATTTCACAAATAAAAGGTAAAGAAACTTTAGTAAGATTAAACGTATTAAAGGATTGGAACTTGGCAACAGGTACAATTGCTCTGACGGTTATGAATGCGGTTCTATTGGGTTCTTTGGCAATAGTTCCGCAATTTATGCAGATAATGATGGGATATGATGCTTTTACAAGCGGACTTTCTATGATGCCTCGAGGCATTGGCTGTTTGATAGGACTGACAATCGCACAAAGATTGAGCGGAAAAGTAGACCCGCGAATACTTGCTTCAATTGGTGTTGCTGTTTTGGCGACAGGAAGCTGGATGCTCGGTGATATTAATTTACAAATAGCACAATCTACAATTGCCGTACCAAACGTATTATTTGGACTTGGTATGGCGCTTGCAATGGTTCCGTTAATACCGTTCTCCTGTAAGATGATTAAAGCGGAAGAAATGTCTAACGCAAGCGGATTACAGAATTTTATTAAAACTATAGGAGGTGCTGTAGGTACTTCTTTAGTTGCAACATTTGTTTCAAGGTTTTCTCAAGTACATCAAAATATGATGACATATACATTGACAGGCACAAATGATGTATTCAGAGAAAGACTTCAGGCTTTTACCGCTAATTTTATGCAATATACCGATTCTTCGACAGCTTCATATATGGGACAAAAATTAATATATAATCAACTATTGCAGCAATCGAGACTCTGGGCATATATAGATTCATTCAGAATATATGCAATTGCTTGTATAATAATAATTGCTATAATATTTATAATGAAATCAGATAAAAAATTAAACAATAAAAGGTAAAAAGAATGGAAAAAATAGATAAAATTGTAAAAATAGCCGCATACATAATTTTGGTTGTTTTTATATTTATACTCATTGATATTTTCGTTTTTAACAGAATGTTGGGGTTCGGTAATAGCAGATACAAACTTAATCTAAATGCAGATTATAAAATACCGTATCCTTATGTCGGATTTGTGGATAAAAAAATAGCTGAAGCAGAACCATATAGTATGTATTATACAGGACGCAAATTATATGATAATAACGAAGGAAAAATAAAAATAGCATTCTTTGGCGGGTCGGCTGCTGCATATAGAGATTGGGAAACACCTAATTCATATAGTATTCCTGAATATCTTGAACAAAGACTAAAAGAAAAATTAAATAAAGATGTAGTTGTTATAAATTATGCATCCGGCGGTGCTATTCACAGACAGCATTTGCATATGTTACTTGAATTTATGCCAAAATTTAAACCGGATATAATAATATATTATGGCGGTCATAATGAAACAATACAATATTATGGCGATGATCCAAGACCGGGATATCCTTTTAATTACTTTTACAGACAGGATTTTCAAACTTGGAAAAGATTTTTGCTTGAATATTCTGCAATTATTGGTGTGTTAGATGAAAAGTTTAATATATGGAATAAAAATAAATTATATAAAAGAATTGGATTTGGCACGAATAAATGGGAAAAAGAAATAATTGATAATTATTTTGAAACAATTGATATGTCAAAAAAAGTTGCGAATACCTTTGATTCCGAGCTTTTTGGCAAACCAATTTTTATTACTATATTTCAGCCGCTTAATTATCCGGAGGGAGACCAAATATTATTAGACTCAGTCAGAGAAAAATTTGGTACTATCACAGATTCTTATGATTATTATCATAAATTTGATGATTTACCGAAGGATATTTGGTATGGATATTGCCATGTTAAAGACCCTGCTAATAGATATATGGCAGAAGAAATAGCTAATATGCTAACGGATAAATATTTGAAAAAATATAAAAAGTAAGTAATTAAAGGCGCTGGGCATATATAGATTCTTCCATATATTATATGCTCCTTTCAATAAAATATTATATATATATTATTCTACTTTACAATGTTTATTACTATTTTTTAAATAACAAATGATATAGAGCAAACCAGAATACGGGTTTCAAAATAAGTTTAGCAAATGCAATCCCCAAAATTGTTGCAAGACCATACATGCAGGCTTCCCAGCAATTTTTTCGTTTTGCTTCTTTTTTTATAGGTTTAACAATCGGCCTTAAATTATTTTTATAAGCCACAAAACCTTTCAAGAGCGACTTGAATGTTTATGTAACTTATATTATTACTTTACCATCCCCTTGCGACAAAAATGGACATAACATAAAAATAATGTTAAAATTGTTTCCAAAAGGAGTTTTTATGCAGGATAAACCAAGATATTCAAGAGTATCCGACATTTTGGATTTGGCAATTTTTATGTCTTCTAAATTCAACGGGGTTACCATTAATGAAATAGCGGAACGCTACAATGTATCACGCAGAACGGCTGAACGTATGAGAGACAGCCTTACAAATATCTTTTCTCAGGTTGATGAAATAGAAACAAAAGATGTACAAAAGCATTGGGGATTTATAAATTATTCAATAAGCCAATTGATATCATTTGCACCGAAAGAAATAGCTAATATTGAACAATGTCAGCGAAGAACAACCAATAAAGAAATGAAAGAAGAACTGGGGAAAACGATTGAAAAAATAAAATCATTTAATCGCAAACATTCTGCCTCTGTTGAAAACAATATCGAACTTTTTATGCAGACGGAAGGTTATGCGGTAAGGCAAATGCCCCAATATAAAATTGGCTTTGAAACATTGGAGGTAATTCGTAATGCTTTGCAAAATTCAAAAGTTGTTACGGGAATTTATCACGGAAAAAAACGTACAATCGAGCCTTTAGGACTCATATACGGTGAAAAAATCTATTTAGTAGCCAGAGAAAAAGCAAAAGGTAAAGAAATATACAATTATCTTTTACACAAATTTGAAAACTTAAAATTGACGGATAAATCTTTTAATAAAGGCAAATTCAACTTACAGGAGTATACAAATCAATCCTTTGGGGTTTACCACGGTGAAATTCTTGATGTCAAATTGTCATTTACTCCGGAACTTGCGGAAGAAGCAAGTAAATTTAATTTCCATCCGACTCAAAAAGGGAAATTTGAAAAAGACGGAAGTTATACTCTAACTTTTAAAGCAAGCGGAAACAAAGAAATCATATGGCATGTTTTCAAATGGGGAGCAGGCTGCAAAATCATTTCACCTGCAAAATTAAAGAAAGAATATAAAAAATATCTGGAGGAAAACATAAAAAACTACTGTTAATTTAATTATTTGTGCATTTTTGTATAAAAGTGTAAAAATAATCATAAAAAAGGTTTATATATGTCTTAAAAACGGGAAAAGAAATATAAGATATTAAAATTGTGAGTAAAGAAAAGGTTATATATGGCAGATAATTTTTATCCTGATGCAGCAGGCGTAATAACTGCAACAGAAGAGGATGATGTAATAACTTGGTCTGACACGTGGTTAAAAGACATTACTGTTTATGCGGGTTTAGGCAACGATATTATTGATTTTCAATTAAGTGAATATAAGAATTCGTTGAACGGTGAAGACGGTGACGACACAATATATGGCGGCAATAATAATGACACTATAAGCGGCGGAAACGGTTTTGATATAATATACGGATTTGGCGGAAACGACAGATTATATGGTGTTGCCGGTAATAATTCGTTATATGGCGGCGACGGAAATGACTATATTACTGCAGGCTCAGGAAATGACCGAATATACGGACAAAACGGAAAAGACTCATTATATGGCGGAGGTGGCAATGACTATATCTCTGCCGGTACGGGAAATGACAGAATATACGGTCAAAGCGGAAAAGATTCGTTATACGGAGGAACAGGAAACGACTACATTTCTGCCGGTAATGACCCTGACAGAATATACGGACAAAACGGGAAAGACTCTATATACGGAGGAAACGGTAGCGACTATCTTTCCGGAGGTAATGATGCCGATAGAATATACGGACAAAACGGGAATGATACAATATATGGCGGAAGCGGAAATGACTATCTCTCGGGAGGAAATAATAATGATATCATAAACGGTCAGGGCGGAAATGATACCATATATGCAGGTGCCGGTAATGATACAATAAATTCGGGAACAGGAAGTGATAAAATATATTGCCAAAAAGGTAATAATAAAATTAATGCAAGTACAGGAAATGATACCATATATGTCGGCAGTGGAAACGATACAATTAACGGCGGAAAAGGAACTAATTCCATAGTCTTTACATTGAAGACAGGTAATGCTGTTATTACAAACGGCGGCGGAATAGATAACCTGAAATTTGATGCGAAATCAAACATTAAATACAAATTTAATGATAATGATATGGTTATTACATACGGGGGAAAAGGTAAAACAGTAACAATAAAAGATTATACTTATAATCCTGATAAATTTAATGTTTATCAAGGCCGTACTAAATTGAATATAAAAGCGCCGTTACCGGTAACCAGAACAAATCTTTCAATAGGAGAAGAAATATCTTTTTCTGTTGAGAAAGGGAAAGCCGTAAAAATTGTTCTTCAAAACGGATTTCTTAATAATAAATATACGTATACGGTATCATCAATTAAAGGTACACAATATGCTACATTTAAGTATCTTGAAAACGGACGTATCTTGATAAATTCTAATTATATAAATGTTGAAGCAGGTTCTAATCAGCAAGATGACCTTATAGTTTTAGGAAATTATAATAAAATAAATACAGGAAATAAAAATGATATAGTAAGAGTCGGTTATGTTATTGATGCTGCAGGTGTATATGAACAAGCATCTAACAGTAATACAATAAACATGGGTGACGGAGACGACTATGTTACATTATACGGATATACAAATACGGTAAACGGCGGAAACGGTACAGACAAAGTATGTTATGCCGGCATATCAGGAAGTTTTTCTTCTAACATAAGTAAGTGTGAAGAAGAAAGAGGAGAATTTTCAAATTCCGATAGTAAACCTAACGGAAAAGTCGGCTGGTTTACACAGGGTACAGGCGGTGGTGATTGCAGACTCCTTGCACTAATTGAAAGTTTGAGTCAAAAGCATACGTTAAGCAATTATGTATCGATTACAAATAGAAATTACGGGTACAGAGTATCTTTCAATAATTACAATTATAGTGCAAATAATTTCGTAGACGTAACGCCAGAAGAATTATCCGTGTTTACAAATTCATATGGTGATTTGGATGTAGTATTGATTGACTATGCTTTAAACCAGCTTTTATCCGAAAATTTGGATTACGGTCAATATACTGTTGCTGATGCATATTATAATTCATTTTCCGAATATTTCTTCGGTAAGACAGATACTACATACATAGCGATAACAGAATCAAACATTTCAAAAATTGGTGAATTATGGAATTTATATCAGAATGGCACAATAAAGAACTTTACACTTGGTATTTCAGGATTGTCTGAAGATTTGCCGAAGAGTATTGTAGGCGGGCATGCATATTCCATAAAGAATTATACGGATAAATATATTCAATTGACTAATGTATGGGATAATGCAGATGTATTAAATCTGGATATGGAAACACTAAAAAGCTTAAGGACATATGCTGTAGTATATGGATATGGAAGTACAAATTTAGTTCCGCAAGGTTCAGCAGGAAATTCAATAAAAGATGTAAATATTGCCGAGCTTCAGAATGAAGTTGCCTGCTGGACAGATACAAATTCAGGCATAGATGCAGATATAGCTAATGCATTGACAACAGGAAATAAAGATGTAATATCTTGCTGCACATCAAGTTTTGCAAATGATGATATGTTGATAAATATCAAATAAATATTGACTGAAAAAATTCATCATAATATCATGGATTTGTCATAGAAATATGATAATCTGTTAAATGCAGATTAATAGCTTGTCGATGTGGCACTCTGCCGCAGAAAAACAACTAAATGTTGTTTTTCGAGAGGGTTGACCTTGAGTCAACATCCGGCGCAGCGACACTCGAGAAACTGGGAAATTGATAATTAAATACAAATAGCTTGTCGATGTGGCACTCTGCCGCAGAAAAACAACTAAATGTTGTTTTTCGAGAGGGTTGACCTTGAGTCAACATCCGGCGCAGCGACACTCGAGAAACTGGGAAATTGATAATTA
>JAEELO010000123.1 GCA_016282705.1 Candidatus Gastranaerophilales bacterium
GCCTGATAATTTGATATCCAAAGCTTGCTGAATTTCGGTTTTGTACTTGCGCATAAAAACCGTTTTTTGGCTTTGAGAAATCTTATTCGACGATAATATTTCTCGAACAGTTGATAAATTAATATTGCTTACGGAATTTATTGAATTTATTGCAGAAATTTCCATAAAACAAGTATTCTACATATTTTACGTTTAGTCAATATATTTGATAATAATTGATAAATAAGTTAGAATTATACAGTATGATTAAAGATTTTGATATAACAAAAACAAAACTTGTAATATGGGATTTGGATGATACCTTTTGGGACGGGACATTGTCAGAAGGCGGTGTATGCTTTAAAAAAGAGCATTTACAGTTGATTGACGATTTAACAACTAAAGGCATAATGAATTCAATTTGTTCAAAAAATGATTTATTGAATGTAAAAGCTGAATTTATTACTCAGGGATATATAAAATATTGGCAGCTCTTTGTTTTCCCTTCCATAAATTGGCTGCCAAAAGGTCAAAGGGTAAAAAATATTATCGAGTCAATGCAATTAAGAGAAGAAAATGTCATTGTAATTGATGATAATGAAACAAATCTTGAGGAGATAAAATACTATTGCCCGAAAATTATGACTGCTATGCCTAATCAAATTAAGAAAATAATCCAAGAATTATATCTTGTTAATGATTATGATTTTGAACATATTCGATTAAAACAGTATAAAATTTTAGAAGCAAAGAATAAGGATAAACTTGTTTCCAATTCGTCTAATGAAGAATTTTTAAAAAACAGTAAAATCAGATTGTGCATAAAACACGATTGTATTGAAAATATTGACAGAATAGTTCATTTGAATTTAAGAACAAATCAACTGAATTTTACTAAAAACCGTGTTAATAAAGAGACTTTGGGAAACGTATTTAATCAAAAGGAAAAATATGATTCTGGTTATGTGATTGTAGAGGACAAATACGGCAACTACGGCATATGCGGTTTCTATGCATTAAATAAGGAAAATAATACTCTGGAACACTTTTTGTTCTCATGCAGAATTATGAATATGGGCGTTGAACAGTTTGTATATAATTATTTGAATAAACCGAATGTCCAAGTTAAGTACCCCGTTTCATCTTCCCTCGAAGGCGATGTTGATTGGATAGAACTTGTTGATAATATTCAAATAAAGCAAAAAGAAGAGGTGAAACCAAGCGGATTTAATATTCTGTTCAAAGGTGCTTGTGATTTATATTCGGCAATAACTTATATAGGCGGTGATTGTAATATTGATACTGAATTCCCATATTGGAATAAAGAGCTTATGTATATATCTGCTCATACCCATCCGGCATTTATAGAACAGACTCACAGATTGAGTGATGAAAAGATATTGCTGCTTTCTCAATCATTTCCTTATCATCATCCTGATGAATTTAAGACTGATTTCTTTAACCCGAAATACGATATTGTAGTATTAAGTCTTTTACAGGCAACTTTTAGAGGAATCTACATAAATAAGACCGACGGACGTTATGTCGAATATGGTTTCACTAATTGTGATATAACCGATGAAAATAATTGGGATAAGGTATTGGCATCTTTACCCGATAACCAGAAAGAAAGAAATATAAGTATTTTGAAAGAGTTTAAGCAGAATTATACATTCGCAGGTAATCCGCCGATTGACTTGTTGATGAAAAATCTTGAATATATAAGAAGTAATCTTTCAGAAAATACACATTTGATACTTATATTAGGCAGCGAGATTGATACTGATAAATTGCTGAACGGGTATGAAGGTGCTTGTGAAAGCCACATAGTGTTTAATAAATATGTAAGAGATTTTGCTAAAAAACATAAAAATACTGAGCTTTTGGAAATTACTGATTTGATTAAGAGTGATGAAGATTATACAGATTGTATAAACCATTTTTCACGCAGAGTTTATGCCGAAATTGCCAAAAAAGTAATTAATATTGTAAATAACGATTTAGGCAAACAACACCTGTTTTTTAAGGAAGAAAAATAGCTTGGCAAATTTATTTTTTACGTGTTTTTATATGAAAAAGGAGATATTATGCACGTAAATAAAGTACAGAATAATAGCCCGGCATTTGGGATTAAATATGTTAATAAACAGGCATGGAATGCCGATGTTTTAAAAGCGTTTGAGAATTCAAAATTAGTTGAAGAGATTGATAATAAGTATAAAGATGCTGTTGTGCGTTATATAAAAGTTTCAGGCGAGGACAGTATAATAAATGATGAGTTTATACATACGCTTTTTCTGGACATTAAACTTAGTGCGGATAAATTGTTCAGATGGAATTTGTCGAGCCATTTCGAGTCAGTTCCGGAAAAACAATTAATTAATGATCTTGAAGGATTGTCTTTAAAAACTGTTGAAAAAGAATCGGTTGAATCAGTTGGTCCGTTGGAGATAATGGAAGTTAGACCCAAAAAAGAAAATCCGATAAAATCTTTCTTAAAACGCTTCATTCCGTTTTGCTAATATAAAACAACAGTCGGTTTGAGAATTTTGAACAGAGATTTTGAGAAAATTTTAAGAAATTCGCAAAAAAAATTTTTTACAAGTTTTGTAATATTATATGGTATGTAAAAATAATAGGATATAAAATGCAAATACAAAAAATTCATTACAATTATAATAACATTGTTAATTCCGGTAAAAATCAAAATACATACAAACTCTAAAAGAAAAAGAGAAGCTATGGATATTTTGAACTCTTATACTTAATTAACATTTCACAGGGTGTAAAATAACTTGCAGTTTGACTATTCTGAACACCTATTTTGAGAATGTGGAATACGAACCCATGAATGTAACAATTTCCCTCTAAATGTAACAATTTCTCTAAAATCATTAAAGTTTTTTCTGAATATGCCGATATATATATTAGGTAAGATGCAAAATAGGTATTTAAATGAAAAATGATAAATATATAAAATTGGAAACAGGTCAAGTTATAAACTATGGCAATAAACCCAAAGTACTTAAAGAAAATGATTTTAATTCTCCGGAGGAAAAACGCTTATTCAGTATTTTTAGTGGAGGCGATGGGAAATTTGATAAAAAAGACTATAAAAATCTTTGGAATTTAGCAGAAAAGTTTGCAAAGAAAAATGGCAATGATAATGTCTTAGATGACGATGAACGTCAAAAAATGTTAGACGAATTAGTAAATACTGAAAAAACACAAGAAAAAATATACAATTACTCTTTCAAAGATTTTTTAATAAAAGTATTTAAAAAGCAGGATAAAATTGTTTTAAAAGATACTGCAGATTTAAATGTTAAATTTCATGAAATGAAGGAAAAAAGTGTATTAATAAATATAGGCAAAGAAAAAGAAAATCTCTCGGATATTGTTATTGCTGAAAAATTCTTTAATCCTGACAATGCAGAATGTAAAACGGAATATTATGATGAAGGTTCAAAAGTAAAAACAAAAACAATTTCAGATTCAAATAATCAACCCCAAAGAACTATTTTTTTTGATGAGGACGGAACTGTAAATAGAGTAGAGATTAAAACAGAAAACGGATATCAAATTATGGATTTTAAAAATATCCAATCAGGTGCTTATGCAATAAAAAATACTTCCGCCGATAAAACTGTAAAAACTGAAACAGATTATGTTTTAGATCAAAAATGTAAAGAATTTATTTACGATGAAAAAGAAGGTCTTAAATTTGAGCACACATATAATATAAGCATTGATGGTAGTGAAAAAAATTATATAGATTCAACAACAGAATATAAAAATGGTAAAAAATATAAAAGTACAGATTATAATAGTGAAGGTATTATAACAGAAAGATTTGAATTTGTTTATGATAATGATTGGCATAAGCAATACCCTGCGGAAATTCTCTCGTATGATGGACGTGGAAATTTAATATTACGCATTGATAACAAAACTAATAAAGAATATGATGGTAACGGAAATGAAATAAAAAGAACCGAAACTGAATCTGATAAAAAGTATTGGAGTTACTGGGAAAAAGATATAACATAACTTACAAATAATTTCACAGCAGAGAATTTGTCTAAAATTTTGAAAAAAGAGTCTGCCGCAGATGTAATAGATTGGTATGGAACAAATAGTTCATATTTCAAAGATGGTAAATTAATAAAACGACCTCTTATTGATACAATATTGAATAATCCTGA
>JAEELO010000124.1 GCA_016282705.1 Candidatus Gastranaerophilales bacterium
GGATTGCCGGATGTCGCCTCCGTGGCCTCTCCGTCCGGCGTCTCCATCGATTCCTGGCCGCTGAAATCCTTCATGTAGTCCTTTTCGACCGACGCATTGAGCTGCGCCCCGTCGAGATATCTAGCCAGATGGCGGCCGGTCTTGTCCGGATGGCGGACCTTGAAATACGGCTCGATGTCCGGCCGCGGAGACAAGTCGATCAGCTGGCTCTCCGGCATGAGCCCCCACACCGTGTTGTCAACCGAAAGCAGCAGCTCCTTCTGCGTCTCCTCGTCGTCCGACTCGTAGCTCTTTTCCTTGTACACGAACGAGTATGGAGACGGGATCTTGTCGCCGTGGTCCTTCTTCCATTTTTGCTCCAGCTTGTCGAATTCCCTCTTGTCCGTCATGACGAGATTCCTGCGGAGCCCGTCGTTGGCGTTTACGCCGTGGCTGTATCCGTGCCAGTATGACGGCCGGCGGATCCACGTGAAGCCGCGGACGCCGGCCGAAAGATTGGGCTGATATCGGAATTCGTCCGAGGCGAACCGCCGCCCGCATGTCGGGCACTTGTAGAATATCGTCCATGGACGGCCGTCCCATTCCTCTTCGGCGAATGCCTTGGACAGGCTTGGAAATTCGCCTCCGTCGGCGGTCTTGTACCATCGTTCGAGGATCTCCTGGCCGGGGCAGTCCGGGCAGAACGACACGAATCCGTCCGCCTCGAATTTCGTGACCGTGGTCTTCCACCGCCAGGTATTCTTGTCATCCGGATCCCACGGCCAGGTTGTCCTGTCGTCGGGCAGCCACGCGCAGTCGTAGGTTCCCTTGGCGGGATATTTGTCGTCCTTGTATACCGCGAATCCGCCTTCCTGCGTCACCCGGAGAAGATTGTATTTCTCCGTGGACTGCCGGCGGATCGACGTGCCGTCGGGCTGCGACTCGTACCACACGTGCTTGCCGTTGTCGTACGCCCTCCAGAAATCCAGCCAGGACTCGTAGTGGATCCGGTCGCCGGAATCATCCCCGCCGGAATCGCCGTCGTCCCTGGTGATTCTCCCCCCGCCGCCCTTGTTGTCCTTCGAAGGCTCTTCCGTCCCCGGCAGCGCGCTCCTGATGGATTCCTCCGGCAGCAGGACGTAGTTCGCGCGCCAGTCGATTTTCCCGCCCGTCCACCAGTGCATCTGCTGATGTCCGGGAGGAATGGTGGTCGGTGTAAAGTCGTTGTCGATGTTTTCCTGCATCTTCCGGACATCCACCGAATGGACATAGCCGTCATGCGCCATCAGATAGACGTTCACGTTGTGCTGCGAGGGGTTTTTCAGCCCGTCGATCTCGATGTCGGTCATCCAGTGGACGGTGATTGGCACCCCGGTCGGAATCCAGTCCAGGGACTCCCGCGTCCTTGCGCGGAACAGCATGGTCGCGTCCTTGCTGTCGAAGACGGGGACGATGCCGTTCGGATTCGGCGTGATCAAGTCGTTGAGCAGTTCCTTCCTGCGGTTCATGATGGCGGTGATCTCGGTTTCCGTCGTCTTCATCGAAAACGCCAGAAGGCAACGGACATATTCATCGTCGTTGTCGTCGACCCGGAAGACCACCTTCACCTCTCCGTTGGGACGGTCCTTCACCGTCGTCGGATTGCCATGCTCGTCCAGCTCCTTCTCGATTTCGACTTCCAGGATTTGGCATGTCGGAGGCTCGTCCTTGATCGCCTGGAATGCCTGCGTCTCCGACCATTCCCCGTAATCAGAACCGTCATAAGCCCTTGCCCGCGCGTAATACCACCGGTTGGCGAACAGCGCGGATGTCGACTCCGGGATCTCCGGATCCGGCGTCTTCAAGCCATTGAATTCCAGGCTGGCCAGCACCTTCCCGTTGCTGGCCGCAAGATCGTCGATGGTGAAGCAGGGCGTCTCTTCGTCGAGGCCTTCGCCGAACAGCGGCGTCCTTGACACCTGCACCTGGTATGACAGCGGCGCCGCGATGGATCCGGCATCCTCGTCCGCAACCGGATCCATCGAAAGATTCAGCTTGAAGTGGTTGACTATCGTCTGCGCGTCGTCGTCGAACACGAAATAGCATCCGTCGTTCCTGGTCCCCCACTTGCGGTTCTGGTTGACGCCCTGCTCCCAGCTGTATCTCTCGCTCGTGTATTCGTGCGTTGAGAATTCACGGCCCTTGTTGTCAAACACCCGCAGGCGGATTTCGCATCCGCCCAGCCAGGTGTCGATCATCCTGGTCTGGCCGGCGCCGTCGGTCATCGTGCGCATCGAAATATGCACGCGGTGCTCCGGATTCGAAGAGGACTGCAAGGAAGAATAATAGTATGCGCATTCGACGACGGACGGATTCGACGCGTACTGGTGCTTGTATTGCGTGCGCATCTCGAAGATGTACGACCGCTGGATCACGCCGTCCGGAAGCTCCCAGCGGAACACCGGCCGGTCCTCGCAGAACGGATACGGCAGCAGGTGGCTGACGCCATATGGATCCACGTAGTATATTTTCGGCTCAAGCTCAAATGGTGTGGTCGGCATGGTGCGGAGAGTAGAATAAGGCTGGATTCCAGAAATTCAATTGCGAAAACCGCTTCATTATTCTACTATGGAAAGAGAAGACATACTGCTGCCCGGCGGCGAGCTCAGACCGGAGTGCCGCGCCGCCCTCAAGGCGATCTCCGGCCCGCTCGGAAAGATGTGGGTCGGACTCTATGAATACAAGCTGAAAAACGGCTATGAAGTCACCGACGAGGAGATGGACTTCGCGCTGAAGGCGCTGTCCACCAGCGCCTCGGCGCCGCCGCCGCGGGACCTGAAGGCGATGATGGCACCGTTCCTTGCGCAGATCGCCCAGTTCGGATGGATTCTGGACGAGGAGAAGACGCAGTGGCGCTACCAGACCGACCTGCTGATGAGCAGGACGACGATAGTGCTCAAGCACCACAGGCACACCGGCGCGGCGATATTCATACGCGAGATGAAGCAGGTCGCGCACAACGACCCCTCGCTCGGGATCGGCATCATCGTCCGCACCACGCACAAGGGCAGCTGGACCAGCGAGAAGCCCGACGGCAGCGCCACGCCGTTCCGCCAGAACCTGATCGACGCGGCGCAATGGCTTTGCGGCGAGGAAAAATGACAAAATTGGAATTTTTCCAAACAATATTCTTCCGTTCAGTTGCATTCTGCGAAAAACGCATTATGTTAAGGGCGTGAACTTCATTATTTCGTTCCGTTTGCATCGCACGGCAATCCGAAATCAAAAATCAACCGTCTCCATCTTCGCGCAGCGCATTATATCCCATGCACACGCTATCCTTTGTTCAAAACTGCCGTCGTTTCCAAGGGACGCTGGTCTCGAAAAGACGCCCCCGCAGCTCCGGCGGGACAATCACGTTCTGCGACCGGACGCCGCCGCATTCCAGGAACGCGCAGTCGTTTCTCCTGTACCGCCTTTATGAAATCGACGGAAAGCGCATCGTCAACGCATTCCTGAA
>JAEELO010000019.1 GCA_016282705.1 Candidatus Gastranaerophilales bacterium
AAGATAGTCAACCGTTACAATAGATTTCTCGATAGGTGCAGGATACTAGATTATTTGCTCAGCTTTTATGTAGAAACTGTACGGAATCCCTTGTTTTTTACCGAGGCTTTGAGGATTCTTGATGAATTTGAGCGGTTTAGAGTTAATCTTAATACTGTAGCTCCCTTCACCGTCTTTCATAATAAGACCTTTGGGCATAGGATACGCATCTACTTTGGGCAGAGTGAGTATCACGCATGTTTTTTGCCTAAAAGCAAAAGGATAAGAGTAAAGAATCTCTGTCACTGCCTTATTAAGGTCAATAAGCAGCGCTTTTTCAAACTCATCCGTCGATGCGGCATCTCCGTCATACATTGACCATTCTTGAGATGCTGCTGAATTGTACAAATCTAATAATGTTAGTGTCATATTTTTTCCTTTCTTTTTTTTAATAAATATCGTTAATTTTTCGGATATTTGCGATAATATCCGCTAACTTTTGTTCCGTCTGAACGGGTATAATTTTCTACATAAATCAACTCGCCAAATCTTACACGACGCTCCATATCTTTAATAAATTTAAGATTATAATTTGTCATATTTTTTCCTTTCTGCTACAATCAGTAGCGAATAAATAATTTACAATACTAAAAATTCCATGCATAATAAATTTGAAAACTTTATAGCCTTTAAAATACAAGCGATTGCAGGGTATCCGCTAATCTTGTACATAATATATAGTATTATTACGTTGTTAAGCAAAGTTACATATTTTTATGGAATTATAACCACAATAATCGTCATACCTTATATTTTTCTAACTTTGGTAATATCTGTGATTATCTTATTTAATGAATTAATTCAAAAGAAAGTTAGAACTTATTATGAAAAAGACACGCTTTCAAATATTTTATTTTATGTAGGAATAATATCATATTACATAGTTTTGATATATGTAATCATAATAAATTCTATTGTATTTTGAATTTAATATTTCTTTTCATATTTTTTCCTTTCTTTTTTGTATAATAATTTCGAATCACAATAAGGAGTAATAATGTTAAAAAAAATAGTTTTTCTTAATATTATTGTTTTATGTATATTCTTTGTGTTTCTATCTGTACAATCATCTAAAGCAAGACACCAAGAAAACATTAGACAAGAGATTGAACGCATAGAAAATTCAGCATCAGGGCAATCGGGCAAAGGTTTCTTGAGTGTTATAAAAGGAGATAACGAATCTGCCATAGAACATTTTTCAAAATCAATAGAAATTGAACCTAACAATCCGATTGTATACCACCAAAGAGGTATTGCATACTACAACCTAGGAAATTATCAAGATGCATTAAAAGATTTGAACCAAACAATAAAACTTGATCCAAACCTTATTGATGCATATGGTAATAGAAGCCTTGTAAAAATGGAGCTTAAGGACTATAAAGGAGCGTTAGCAGATATTAATGAAGTTCTGAAAATTGCTCCTGAACATCCTAAGGCAATTGAACAAAAGAAAACAATACTCAGCAAAATGAATAAATAAAACTGAATACTTGCTATATCGTTAATTTTTCGGATATCTGCGATAATATCCGCTAACTTTTGTTCCGTCTGAGCGGGTATAGTTATTGACATAAATCAAATCACCTTTAAGTGCTTTTTAATAGTTTACCCTGTAATTTCTCTGACGTCGTATCCTGCAAACCTTTTCATATAAGTTTCGACAGAAGTTCCGAATGCATCTTTTTCAATGATTTTTCCGTCAGATTTTAAGTACTTGGCAACCGAGCCTGCGCCTTTTAGGTGAGCGCCGGCAAGAAGTCCCGACGGAGTAATCATATATCCGTTAATAGTTTTGCCGACATAATTATGTGCACCGACTGCCTTCAGGTATCCCCACTGACGTTTTTTGAATATAATTTGGGCATTCTCTTGCGCCGCAGGGTTATTCAAAAAATCCCTAATTGAGCGGACTCCGTCACGGCCGGTGAAAATTCCCGACCAATCATTATTAAATCTTCCTGACGGCTTTTTGTAGTATCCTGCATCAATAAGCGCAGCTTCGCCCATCTGATACTTGCCTGCATAACCGTATCTGTTAAACGCCTTGTAGTTTCCGCCTGACTCGCGTGCGCCAAGGTCGTTTAAAAAATCTTTCAATGTCTTCATAAATCCTCCTTATCTAAAACAAGTTCACGAATATTGTTTAAATCAATTTTCGGAGCTGGCTTTTTTATTCTGTCGCGGTATTTTTTACCGTCTTTTTCAAGAATTTGGTATTCCTCCGGAAACTGTGTTTTTAACTTTTCTGCCTCATTTTTTGGCAGCAAAAAAATATGCCCTGTTGTCAGGTACTTGATTTTGTACATAATTTTGATCTCCTTATTTTTTATAGATAATCTTCAAGCAATTCATCAATGTCACTTGCTATTTGGTGGTAATTGTTGATTTTTGCAATAACTGTATATAGCACATCGTTTTAAATTTTAATATTTAATACAAATTGTAAATAATTGTTACAAAAAACAGAAGTTTGCGCAAATTTGAATATTCACGAGTTTTACAATAAATACAAAATAAAAGAATCAGTATGTAACATTTAAATAATAAAAGGAGTCGTTATGAACACAATCAACTTTATAAACTCTTACCCGACATCTTTTCAAGGTAAATTAGAGGTTATCGGAAATAATTGCAACATGTTAGAAGGGCAGTATAAGCTCACCAAGTTAGTGCTCGAGAGAAATTTACTTAATAATCCAAATGTAATAAATTATTTACAAAAAACACCCGATAGTACAGTATTAAAAGCAATATATGAACCTCGTGCTAAAAAAAGTTGTCATAATAGTAATATTCCCGGAATTTATATAACAAAACTATCAATACAGTTTTATGACGGATTAGTTCATGAAATAATTAACCCGTTTTGTGATAATGTCCAAAGAACTATAGCAAGTATAAAAGAATTAGGTGATTTATTTAAAATACATGATACACTCAAAAGTGCAAATAAAGCAGCAACAGATCCTTCAATAAACAATTTTGTAAAAACAAAAATTAATTAATATAAAAATAAACACAGAGAGCATAAGGGAAATCCGCTTACACTCTCTGCATTTATATAATCCCTATTCTTCAACAGGTCTTACGCCTGCCCATTTAGCCACAGCGTAAATTGTGCCTTCAAAATCCGCATCAAAATCCAAATCTATTGAATCATCCGATTTTTGGAATCTAGCAAGGTCTTGCATTTGTATAGCAGCAACTCCCTCAGGAAGTTCAATTACAATATTTC
>JAEELO010000020.1 GCA_016282705.1 Candidatus Gastranaerophilales bacterium
GAATTTATACTGAGTTCGGAGAGAGAGGAAGGACTTTGTCAGGAGGAAAAAGACAGCGTGTGGCTATTGCTCGTGGTATGTTACGAAACGCTCCGATTGTAATGTTAGATGAAGCAACTTCTGCTTTGGATAATGAATCAGAGGCGATTGTACAGAAAGCTATGGATAACTTGATGGTTAACAGAACGGTATTTATTATTGCTCACAGATTGTCAACTATTAAAAACGCAGACAGAATTGCTGTCATCAATGAAGGTGAACTTGTAGAGCTTGGTACTCATGAAGAATTGATGAATATAGAGCACGGTGAGTATAAGGCATTGTATGAGATGCAGTTCAAACATCAGGAAGAAGTTCTTCAATAATATAAAAAAATAGAATTCAAAAAGAATTCTATTTTTTTTTGTTTCTGTATTCCTCAATTATAATATTTCTGGCTTCTATGGCTTTTTCTTTTGAAAGCGGCGGTGTTCCGATAAGCGGATACTTAATTCCTAAATTTTCATATTTCGGTATTGCCATATCGTGATACGGTAATACATCGAGCGCTTTTATGTTGTTAAGAGTTGCCAAAAATTCACCGAGTCTCTTTAAATATTCGTCTTTGTCATTTATCCTAGGAACGATTACATGGCGAATCCAGGTCGGTTTATTTATATCCGACAAATATTTAGCAAAGGCTAAAATATTTTTGTTTGAATGCTGTGTAAGTTTTTTATGCTCATTATCGTCAATATGCTTAATATCAAGCATAACTAAGTCTGTATATTTAAGCAATTCATCAATTTTTGTTGTATTTTCCGGTGTAAACAGAATTCCGGAAGTATCAAGAGCGGTATGAATATTTTTTTCTTTAGCACGCTTAAATAATTCTGTAACAAAATCAATTTGTACAAGCGGTTCTCCTCCTGTTACAGTGATGCCGCCTTTGCAGAATTCTTTAACGCTGTTGTATTGATTTAAAATTTCATTAATCCCGATTTTTTTGTTTTCTTCCATACTCCAAGAATCAGGGTTATGACAGTATAAACATCTCATAGGACAGCCTTGTGTAAATACCACAAAACGAATTCCCGGACCGTCAACAGTTCCGCATGTTTCTATTGAATGTACATTTCCATATATTTCACTCATTCTAATATATTATTATAAATGATAAGTAAGGTAAACTTTTTAATAAAACTTGATTTAGATAAAATAATATGTTACTTTAGTGGCTGAGGGATAGTTTCCGACATGGGAGATGACGTTAAAGAAAATCTGACTGAGCAGGAATATTTAGTTGTTGATATACGTCGAGAATTAAATATTCAATACAGGCTTTTGCGCAAAAAATGGTCTGCTTTTATAAGAAAGCAATTAAAAAAGAATTTTTCAACCGTTTTGTATGTTACGGTTGATAAAGTTCCGACAGAATTTATTTTGGCGCTTCAAAAACAGTATCCTGACAAAATAGTAAAGGTCTTAGTTCCGCTAATTGAAGTTACAAAAGATTTGGAAAAAACTTCAATAAGTACGGATTATTTTTTGCAAAATAAAAAACGCTCGGCTGTATTATACAAAATACCGTCTGAATACAGCCATATACAAATTTATAGTATTTATACAAATGCGTTTTCAAAAATTAGCGATGAGTCAGAGTTTTATAATATAAAATATCTTTCACATTTTGTAAAAGCGGCGCGAAAGTTTGCATTAAAAATAAAACCTGATATAGTTCATTCCGATAACGTTCCTTTTCTAATGGGCTTAGAATTAGGAGGCAGGTCGGGGTATTCTGTTAAATTTTTACAAACTGTTCACAATGAAAGAATGTATTCCGATTTAGAACCTTTTTGGGCATTTATAAATTTGGCTAATAAGAAAGAAATGAAGCGTGTGATGAAGGATAAATTTATTTTGAAAAACATTGCTTTATTATTCAATCTAAAAAAGGAAAATGTGCATAAAAAAATAAGGGCCTGCTTAAACTATTTGTATAAAAATTACGATGAATACAGAAAAAATGTTGAATTGGGAATGCAGACAAAAGAGAATGTAATATTAAATCGTTTGAATGAACGTGTAAAGAAAATGTTCCCGAATTTCATTAAAAAGGGTGATAGAGCATATAATCCGATGTATTACAGTTTGAAACGAGCAGGTGTAAGGGCTTTTAATTCTCAGCCTAAAAATTCAAAATTAGCCTCAGCCGCGGGAGAATACAAATGTTTGCCGAAAAAATCGGATAAATTGAAAGAGTATAAAATTCATCATACATTTGATAAAACTAATTATAGAGAAGTCAGACCGCTTAATAAAAAATTTCTTCTCAGAGAATTATCAGAAAAACGGATTGAAACAAAGTTTATTGATATGAATTTGTTTGATGATAATGAAGTTAATATATCCGGCTACTTAGATTCTTTCTATAAAGCTCCGTTGTTTTTCTTACCGTTCAACGGATATGTTTCCGAACAGGTTATGAAAACTGCATCTGCAGCAATACTTAAGGCCTTTGAGCTTAGAAAAAATATTCAGGTTATATATAATTATTCAAAGAATTTGAATAGTGTATATCTAAAATCGTTATTTGAATTTTTTGAATCACAACCTGCATTGAACGGAAGGTGGACGGCAATAGAGGGTAATGTGAATTTAGGACAGTTTATGTCTGCTGCTGATATGGTATTATTTCCGTCTGGTGATTGTTTAGGAATAGAGAAGCTGTTATATACAGCTTTAAAATACGGTTGTGTGCCGATTGTTTCAAGAAAGGGAATCTGTGCAGACATAGTAACAGATATTTTTGATAATATGTCAATCGGGTGCGGGTTTAAAAATCGTGATATTTTAGATGATGAAATCAAAGAGTATGAAACAGGTTTTATAAGGGCATTAGAGTTTTATACTAATAATAATGCCAGTTGGAATGTTTTAATGAATAATGCAATGAATTATAATTCCGGCTGGGATTTTGAGTCAATAGAAGAATATAATAGTGTGTATGACGATTTGATATAGCTTATTTGTTCATGCGGATATCAATATAATTCTTGCCATACTCATCTTTTATAAAACGCCTTACTGTTGCTGTAGAAATTTCACCAATTCTTTTTGCCATTTCTTTTAAGCTGATTTTAAACGGTATAAGCGTCGGAACTAATATTTTCATTCTTTCTACGGCTTCTTCTTTTTTAGTTTTTAAATTAAATTTAGTTTTCCAATAGCAAACTTGAGTTTTGCTCAAGCCTGTAAGTTCTGCCGCTTCTGATACACCTTTGCCTGAAGCAAATATTCTTTCGAGTTTTTGTTTTAATTCAAATGTTTCATCACTTAAATCTCTTTTTATTTTAATATTGTTTTTATGCCTATAGTCAACAATGCTTTCTGTTCCATTATTAAAAAACCATTGTCTGACTGTGTTTATAGAACATTTAACATCATTTGCAATATATTTTATCGGTCGTCCTTCTTCCAATAATTCATTAGCTCTTTTTGCCTGAATTTTGCTTAATTCTGCACGTGGTACTATTATTTTAAATTTGAGAAGCTTTTTTTGAACCCAGCCTGTTGAACGGTTGAAGATTTTTGCAATTTCAGGGATTGGCGTTCCTTTATTATAAAAATCCGCCAGATCTCCCTTTAAATGTTCCTCTTCCCTTAATTTGAAAAATTTAGCAGCTGTCATGCCTAGTGAGTTTTCAAACCATTTTAGAATTGCGTGATATGTGTAATCTGATTCTTTTACCATCATATCAAGATTTGAATTTTCTTTTTCTAATATAGGTAATAATACTCTATCCATGTAATCTTTGGTAAGTCTCGGACTCTTTGCATTAAATGTCATATGTTGTGAATAATTGTTGATTGATATATTCATATAAAAGCCTTTCTTTAAATTCTAAAAATCATAAAAAATTTTTTTGCTACAAAAACAGAATTTTTTTAATTTCTTAATAAAAATTTACAGATCTGTAATACAGTATTGAAGAGGCTTTTAATAAATTTTAATAAATTTTTATAAAAATTAATAAAAATTTATTAAAGTTTTATAAAAAAATGCCGATAGATATAGCATATAGTCAAGAAAAATCGAGAAAAAATGTCAAACACGAATATCGGACCAAGAGATTATTTATATCAAAGAGCAGCAGCTGCTCGGCAAAATGCTTCGGAAGTTGAAAAGGAAGCTGAAAATAAGCGCGACGTTACATCAAATGATGTTGACGCAATGTATTCAATCTATTTAAGATATACTGAGCTTGGTCACGGTGATAACAGTCCTGTTCTTATAGCGCAAATACAAGATTATATAGTTTCAAACAACCTTAATACAACTGTAGATAGTATAAAAGCTACATTGATATCAAGATATAAATCAGAAAGCA
>JAEELO010000021.1 GCA_016282705.1 Candidatus Gastranaerophilales bacterium
ATTGAATATCACTCCAAAAGAGTTTAAACAGTTAAGCAAGTGGTCGGAGAATATTTACAACACAGCAGTTGTAATTGATTATTTTGTTGCAAATCAACCGGAGATTGAAGAATGTTATAATCTTGCGCCAGTTGTTAAGCACCTGCGAAACGATGCTGATGTTTTAAATGCATTTTTTATTGATCACGAAAAAGATGCCGAAATTTAAATGCCGTTTAAAAGGTGTTTAATCGGTGTTCAAATTGTGTTCAAAAATTATTTTACTTTGAAAATTTATAAACTATATTGCAAAAATCTTCCATTGCATCTTTGGGAACCCCCTCATAAATATCTTTGTGCAGCTTCTTTGCTTCAGCTTTATTGATATTATTTAAGAATTTGTTTAATTTAATTATTAAATCTGCATCATTAGTTTCAGTTAGGATTCTTTTAAGAAAAGATTTTTCTTTAAAATTAAGAACTATTTTGCCCTTAATATATTGTTCCAAAACATTGCACCAAAATATTTTATAAGAATATTTCTTCAAAATTTCTTTTTCGGTATCAGTTAATCCTATTTGATTTATAAATTGTTCGGCTGCAGTTGACATTATACCTAATGTGCCAGTAACCATACAATCATATAATTTTTCTAATGGACTTGCCATGCCTGTATTCCTTATATTTTGTTGCATTTATATATTATAGCACATCTAAAATCGGGCATTCATGCTAATTTTGTATCGGGATGATACGTTTTGGACATATATGGTTGATGTTTCTGCTTGTATGAGTGATGAATGGTATTGCTTGAAAGGAGCTTAATATGGTTGAAAAAGATTATATGCTATACGGAACAAAGATTTTGAACTTAAAAACACAAGAAATTGGACTGTTGATTTGTTTATGGAAAAACAAATATGCCGATAAAACAGTAGATTTTGCAACTTGTGTTGATAAAAACGGCAAGCGATACAACATTGAACTTGATAATATAAGAGGGTTTGAAGATGATTTTGAAAAATAGAATTTAAAATAATTTTGGCATATTCCTATTTATCAAATTTTAAAAACCAATCTTCTTTTTCTTTTATTCTACTCAAATATGCATCCACATCTCTTGGGGGATAATTCAAGCTACTTATTTCATTTACAAGCTTTTTAGATAAACATTTTGCTTGTTCAATATTAGTATTGAATTCAAGGTTAATCAAATTTTTACCATAATATCTTTGAGTATAACTGTCATAACTACAAAGCAATGCAATTATCCCAATATAAACTTCAGTAAATATTCTCATAGCAATTATTCTTGGGGGTATAGACTTATCACCCTGTCCTGCTACTTCAGAATATAAATTTGATTTTTCAATGCAAACATCTATGTCTTTTTCAAGTGTAAAAGTTTTTTCGACTAATTTATTTGAGTTATTCATTATAAAGTTTAAACAGCCCCAGTTACATTTAGCATTTTGTAATTTAGATAGGTTGTTTTCTATATGATAACCCATTAAATTATCATCAAATGATTTCGCAGTGGTATTATAGCCATGAAACAAGCTGATTAAATATCCATAGTATGAAAAAATGCAGTTCAGTTCTTCTTTTTTTGTTTTATCTTCTTCCAGTTTTTTATCGTTTTTAAATGCAAGCTTTGCACCATATTTAGCACCTGCCAAAGCAGTGATCCCACAAGTAATAGTAGTTAGAATTATAGTGTTCCAATCTGCAGATATAATTTTATCAATAATTTGTTCTATAAAAATACACAAAATTTTATTCCTTTTTTCTTTAAAAGTACCACAAACATGGATTTGAACATATTTTGAACTGTTATAAAACGTGGTTTGAATTAATTTGGCGGTTTATCCATTCCATGATGACTGAAACAAGATATTCTTGTTCGGTTTTAGTTAGTTCTCTACCCTTTTGGAATTTATGCCATTTTTCAATGCAGCCGCGGCAGCAAGTAGCGGTTGCGTGTTGAGCAATAAAAACAGGATGACCTCGCATTGGAGTTTGTTTGCCGTCATTTACAGGTTCAGAGGGCGCAACTCTATCCCGAATAAAATCTTCTGCGTGACTCTTAATTTTATCAAGTCCTTTGTCCTTGATATATTCAAGTTCTTTTGTACGGAGTTTAAATCTGCTCCTGAATTTTGACTTTGCTAATTTATCCAAGACATTCATAACACAATTATAATATATTAAGTTTTGTTTTGGTAAGTTTATACTAAACGTTTTCAGAGAGGGGTTTTTAGTCGGTTTATAATTCCGCCCGTGTCTATAATCTGTTAATCAATATCTCTCAAATTCGTTATTTTAAATGGTTATCCTATATGGAACAGCCCCGCAATCGTTCCTGTTATAAGTGTTGCAAGCGTTGCTGCCAGTAAGCTTTTGTAGCAAACAGAAGTTATTAATCCTGTTTTCTCGGGTGCAAGAGCAACTGCACCGCCAACAGCGATACTTAAAGATTCGATACTTGCAAATCCGCATAAAGCATAAGATGTAATAATTGCACTATGTGCAGATATAGTACCGGCTTTAATTGCTTCGCTTAATCCTACGTATGACGGCACTTCTGTCATAATAAGTCTTGTACCTAAAAATTCTCCTACCATTGATGTGTCTTGCGGAGCAACACCCATTAAGAATGCAACCGGTTTAAATATAAATCCTAAACATTTGGCAATAGTTATATCCGTGAAATAGCTCAGGCATAAATTAAAAATACCCAATATACCTATTACAGCAACAAGCAATACGGTAATTCCCATAATCATTTTACCGCCATCCATTGCGCCGTTGACAATACTTCCTGTGAAAGTTCTTGCAGACTCCGGAACTTCTATTTTCATCTCGTTTTCTTCAGGAGTTTCTGTTTCAGGCTCCATAATCTTTGCTATCATAATTGCATTAGGGATTGACAATATGGTTGCACCTACCAAATGTCCGGCAATTGTCGGGATTTTATCATTAAGAAGCGACACGTACAAAGCCAACATTGATGAAGCTATTGTTGACATGAAAACCGTAAAAATCAAAAAAAGCTGAGAGCGTGTCAGCGATTTAAAATATGGTCTTATGCTTGTAAAGGACTCAATACCCACAAACATATTGCTTGCAGAACATATTGCTTCAATTGCCGTAATTCCAAAAAATTTCTTCACAAATTTTGCTATTGTTACAATAATAAACGGCAAAACTCTTAAATAATACAAAAGACTGCAAAGAGATGC
>JAEELO010000022.1 GCA_016282705.1 Candidatus Gastranaerophilales bacterium
AATTTACGGGAACTGCAACAACAAATAAAAGAATTTATGTCTGTGTAATGAATTTTTATTATTTTAATAAAGACGGTAAAGTTACAAATGATATAGCAGCAGAAGGTATGATTGGTATTCTTCGTGGTATTGGGGCTATGTAAGAAACTTATCGGTTAGTTTAAGAATGAATTATCTGGAAGTATGAGAGTTTTTATCACTAAATTTTGAAATTCTTCCCCGAAAACTTAAAAAGTTTGAGAATTCTCTCAAACTTCCGGGGGTACTTTTCTCAATCTCTCTGATAATCTACAATAGGACGAAAAAGTGACTTTTGGAGTAGTTTCAGTCAACCACTCGGAAGGGGGTTAAAGTCAAACACAAAGCCGAAAGTCGGCAGAAAAATATTTTTTCAAATGTCCTATTAAACCCCAATAATCTACACCACAAAAAAAGAGGTTCAAACCAATTTGACCTCTAAATATAGAAAAAACTCCTCAGGTGGGACTCGAACCTACAACCCTTCGGTTAACAGCCGAATGCTCTGCCATTGAGCTACTGAGGAATATCTATATTTTTATCTTAACAAAAAAAAGTTGTTTGTAAATACTTTTTTTAAAAAATTTTTAATTTTCAGCTAAACAACTTGATTTTTGCCACATATATAATTTATTTCAAGAACCAAAGTACCTATATTTGCGGCTTTTACATTAAATAATCGGCAAAGGAAAAGCTGATGGGGGGATTCGAACCCCCGACCTACTGATTACGAATCAGTTGCTCTACCGACTGAGCTACATCAGCTAATTGCTAAAACATAATAACATAAACAAACTATATAATCCAGTATCACATACAATAACCACACAACAGCTAATAAAAAAGAAGGTTTTTTAGTCCCTTCTTTTTCTCTCTCTTAATTACTTCGTGTATATCTTTATTAAATTGGTTGTATTTTGTGATTTATCCAAGAAATTAAAATTAGACTTTTTAACTTTTTCTTCCGCAACCTGTTTGTTTTTTGGCAGTCTGTCTTTTAGCGGTTTTTTACCTGTTAACAATCTCATAAATTTGAAATATTGACCTAAAAATCCTGTTCGTTTTTCATTCTTTTCATCTATAGCATTGAGCTCGTCAAGAGTTTTTCTGCCTATAGGCATACCTATTGATTTTCTTGTTAAGAGTTCAGTTGCTATTGTATTCGGACCTGATACAGCAGCCATACCCTTTAATGAGCTGTTATATGTATTTCTGAATGTACCGTTGAACCAGTTAATAAGCATTGTTTGATAGAATAATGCACTTAATCTTTGGATGATACGTTCATTAGCTTTTTCTTTTGCACCCTCTTGGTCTTCGCCGTCAGATTTCAACATTACCATATTATAGTTATCAGCAACTAAGAATGCTGATGTTACAGTTGACGAAGCAATTTTAGACATCATTGCCAAATCTGTATTTTTGTTATTCGATTGTGTAACACCGTTAAATGATTTTTCTATAGCGGAATCGACATATTTTTTAAGTTTTAATCCTTCGGAATCAGCTATTTCTTTTAATTTTGTAACCTCATCGGATGAAGCACCTCTTGCAACAGCAGCTTCATATGCTGATTGTGCTTGTCTAAACTTCTTAGTAACTTTTTCCAATTTTTCCATTGCATTTGCAAATACTGTTTGACTGATTGTACCTGATTTAGGGGAACGTTCGCCGTAAATTTCGGTAACGACTTTATGTACTCCTTTTTCAAATGAAGTTAATTGTGCTTTTCCAAGAACCGCATCAGCAGCCTTCTTTTCTACTCGCTTCGTAGCAAGGTTGATAAGGTTTGTTGCAATTTTAAACGGAAATCTTGCGACTGAACCGATAAATTTAAACGGCTGAGTTACCATATCCGCAAACGGTTTCCATTTTGTTTCTACTCTTATTGCTTTTTCTCTTTCTGCAAGAGGAATATCAGTTATATTCTTTTCAATAAATCCGCGTAATGTTGAAGTTTGTTCATCAGTCAAACCAATCTTTTTATCTCTTATTATCTCAGCAGCTCTTCTTGTAACTCTGTCAAATTTATTTTCTGCAATACTTGCTTTTTCAACACTAAATGCCGTATTTATAGCCTTTGACAATTCTGTTCTTTGAGCATCAGTAAGTTTATGACCTGCGTCTTCAAGCTGAGATATTGAAGTATCTATGACGGATGTTATTTGTTTTGGTGATAATACACCTTGATACAATTTAATAATACCGTCTTTTACTCTTGAATATTTGCCTTTGATAAATTCATGACCCGATACTAACTCACCGCAATTAGCCTTACGTAAACTGCCGGTTAATGATTTAAATTCTTTCTCAGACATTTCAAAATCTTTGAATGCTATTGGGTCATAAACTTTAGACTTAACATATTCAAAACCTTTACGAATACCGGAATTTATTCCGCTTATAATTTTGTTATTTTTCGCAAATGTACTGTTTTTTAAGAAGCTTAATGCAAAACCGCCTGCTAATAATATAGCTACACCTTTTTTAAAGGTTTTGAAGTTTATTAATGCCTTTGGTGAATCTTTTTTCTTTGAATTATTGTTTGCCTGCTCCGTTGGTTGATTAGCTGCTTTAAAGCTTGCAAATACATTAGAATCATTTTTTTGCATTAAATCATAATCTGCAAGTTTAGTAGTATGAGTTGGTGCATCGTTTTTCTTTATTGATGCTGCGGCATTAGGATTTGCCTTTTTATCGTTTTTATGAACTCTGTTGTATTCTTTTGCACCTTCTTTTGACAAAAACATTATAGGCTTATGCATACGCCTTCTTGCAAAAATTTCAGAACATAATACCGTAGCGCCTGAAACAAGAGGAGCAAATGAAGGAATTGTATTTACTTGTTTTGTAAATGCACCAAATGTTAATAACTGAATATATGCGGTTAATAATACTCTGGTGATTTCCTGTTTCTGTCTTATTTTTGCTTCTTTTGTAGATTCTTCTTTTTTATCACCGCATAAAACAGAAAGATTATAAGCATCATTAGCAAGGAATGCAACAGGAATCATACCTGTAACAATTCTGTTTAAAGGTCTTTCATAAGCGGTATTAAAATTACCTGTATATTTATCAAAAAATTTATTGCTGACTTTATATAAACTTTCTCTTAATACATCATCTGCTTCTGCAATAATACCGGCTTCTTTACCCGTCGGATTTTTTTTAGACATTAATGCAAGAAGTTCATTACGTGCGGCTTCCTGATATTTTGCAAATAATTCTTTTGCTGCTTTTCCGTTAGGATCAGCCTTTTTTGCAGCTATATATGCCTCTTTTGCCTTTGGAGCGAAACCTTTTTCGGTAGCAAAATTGGTTATCAACTGTGTTGTTTTATCAAACATGCCTCTTAAGCTATCTGTTAAAGCATCCATATCATTTATTTTACGAGGTACTCGAAAAGCAAATGAATCTCTGATTTTTGTAGCTTTATCACGAATTGCAGTTACAACTTTTCCCTTACCCGGAATAGATTGAACTTTTTTTAATACCCAGCTGCCAAAATAAGAAGGAAGTGTAACAAACGGAAAGATAATATTTTCTGCTATAGATCTTGGTAATGTTTTTTCTTTTATAGAGCTTACGCCTTTAGATAAATCATATCGGGAATAGAGTTTTAAAGCTTTTGATTGAAGTTCGCTTTGTATTTTATCACCTGCTTTGGGAGGAGTTACTAAAGTGGCAAGTTTTTTGCCCATCCTGTCACTTATTCCGCCGTAATATCGCTTAAATACATCTAAAATTTTACTATCCGCTTGTGTTATTAATGTTTCCGGCGATCCTTTAAAACTCGGCTGAGTTTGGTAACTAATACTTTGACCATGATACTTATTCTTTTTTATATCTATCGGTCTTGTTACCGTATTATATCTGGGAGTTATGATATTCATTTTTATTCCTTCTTATGGATTTGGTTATCCGCATGCTTCAAAAATTCAAAATAGATTTTTTGCCATTACTTAGTTTAAATGTAACAAATTGTTATTCGGGATATCTTGATGTAGCTTTTAAAAGCATCTTTGCAAGTTTATCCGAGCCCTCAAATTTCCTGTCTTCTATCTTCTTACTCGCCGTTTGCACATCATATACGACAAATTTATGTTTAATATCAAATGACTTATTTTTCTCATCAATTTCCATAATTGCATAACAAGCATCAGGCTTATCACTGAAAGGCCTGCCGACACTTCCGGCATTTACAACTGTCTGGTTTGTATTTGTCTGATATCCGCATGGTTCATGAGTATGACCGCAGAATATAATATCGGCATCCGTTCCTTTTATCATTTCTTCAACTTTTTCTATGTCCATGTTCGGAAATATATTTTCATTATTTTTTCTCGGAGAACCATGAACCAAAAGAATTTTTATTCCGAATAATTCAATCTCTTTTGATACAGGAAGCTGTGCAAGAAAATTTTTATCTTCATCCGTTAATATTTTACTGTCTGCTAAATAAGCACTTCCCATTACCGCATTGGTTTCTGTTACTGAATTATACGTATCAAAAGAAAATACAGACAACATTTTGTCTGTATTTCCCTGAATTATATAAAAATCTTTTGATTGCATGAGTTCCTGAATTTTGTGAAGAGTTTGAATAGGCTCAGGACCTGCCATTACAACATCACCTAAACAAAATATCTTACTGCACCCCTCATGCCTAATATCATCAAGAACTTTTTCCAAAGCATAAATATTACCATGTATATCTGATATTATTGCAATTTTCATTTCATATCCCTAAGATTATCATGCTAATATAATCATAACAGGAAATATAAAGCATGATAAAAAGAAGAATTTCAAAACAAATTAAAATAGGTGATGTAAAAATCGGCGGAAATGCTCCGATTTCGGTTCAATCAATGACAAACACCGATACACGTGATGTAAAATCCACCTTAAAACAAATTAACAATTTGGCTGAAAACGGCTGTGAGCTTGTTCGACTGGCGATACTTAATCCTGATGCGGCAGAAGCAATAAAAGAAATAAAGAAGAAATCACCAGTCCCATTAATAGCAGACATACATTTTGACTACAGACTTGCCATAAAATGTATTGAAAACGGTATTGATGCTTTGAGAATAAATCCCGGTAATATAGGCAAAGAAGAACATACAAAAAAAGTAGTAGCATTGGCGAAAACTAACAATGTACCAATAAGAATAGGCATTAACGGAGGTTCATTAGAAAAGGAACTTGAACAACTAAACATTCCTTTACATGAAAAAATGGTTAAAAGCGCTATGCGTCATATTAAGATTTTAGAAGATAATAACTTTGATAATATTAAGATTTCTTTAAAATCCAGTGATGTATTAACGACAATTGAAGCATACAGATTAATAGCAAAAAAAGTAGATTATCCGCTGCATTTAGGAGTAACGGAAGCAGGAACATATACCGGAGGAATTATAAAATCTGCAGTAGGACTTGGTACATTACTGGCAGAAGGTATAGGAGACACAATAAGGGTATCTTTGACAGACTCACCCATAGAAGAAGTAAAAGCAGGATATATGATACTTAAATCACTCGGATTAAGGCAAAAAGGAATTAATTTTATATCCTGCCCGACATGCGGAAGAACCCAAATAGATTTAATTAACCTTGCAAAAGAAGTCGAAAAAAGATTGGCAAATTTTGATAAACCACTAACAATAGCTGTAATGGGATGTGCAGTTAACGGCCCCGGAGAAGCGAAACATGCTGATTACGGTATTGCAGGCGGAATAAAAGAAGGTTATATATTTAAAAAAGGTGAAATAATAAAAAGACTTCCTGAAGAAAAATTAATAGATGAATTTATAAATCTCATACAAATGGAGAATGTTTAAATATTGCATTCTCAAAAAAAATAAGCTATTATATAAATATAATAAAGGGGATTTATTAATGAAAAAGATAGTATTACTTTTAACATTGTTTATAGCATCAACAACGGTTTCTAACGCATTTGTTGATAATATGTATATGACAACGGAACAATATATGAAAAATACCGGTTACTCTTCGGATATGGCTAAATTAATGGCTATAACAAACAGAGACCCATACAGAACCGCATGGAAAGATGAAGATTACAGAAAACCGATTGATGTTGCAAGAAAAGTTTATAACTATATTGCACCGGGTATGTATACTGATTACGATTTTTATGACAGAAACATAAAAGTTAATACTGTTGATTGGCGTGATTTCTAAAGTTTAATTTTAAATATAAAAAAAGAGGTATTATATAATACCTCTTTTTTTATATTTAATCTTTTATTAAAAATCATTACTATTAAATCAATAAAATTTAGTATTTGAATTTGATAAAAAATGTTATAAAATAAAAAACAAATAAAAAATACCGAAAGAATATATACAATATTAAGTTTTGTAAAGTCGGATTTTATATCGTTTATATTCAATGCCATAAAGGGATACAGGCAATATAAAACCATAAAAAAATAAAAAAATAGTATATATTTTAAAAGAGACTAGCAAAAAATTTTCATAACAGGTTTTGAAATATAATGCGAAATAAATAAACACGGAGAAGAAAATGTCAGAGATAAACAACTTAAATAATATTCGTTACGGACAAAAAGTTGAATTTGATAAAAGTCTTGCAGATTCTAAAAAACAGAATCAAGGAAATTCTGTTGAAGAAAGCAAGGGAAGAGAGATTGTTCCGGATACAGGTTTTTTAGGCCGGTCACAAGTAAAAGGTGTTAAGGGCGGAATCAATGTCAGCATTGATGAAATTGAAGAATTAATGTCCAAACATCCTGAAATAGCAGAGGGTGCTGATGTTGTATTCAATAGAGTATATGACAGATGTATAAAAGAAGGTAAAACACCATACGAAGCATACGTTTCTGCATCTTTTGCACAAGACGAATTTACATCAATTGCAAAAGCAAAATTTTTTAACTAATAAAAAGTCATAATAAAACAAAAGGAACTGATAATAATCAGTTCCTTTTAGTATATATACAGATAATTAAAATATTGATAAGTTAGCTTTATAGTGATAATATATACAAGTCGTTTAGATATTGTGAGATGGATATGAGTATACAAAGACCTGTAGAAGCGAAAGACAGAATTATTCTTGCTCTTGATGTTGATACTATTGAAGATGTTATAAAATATGTTGATTTATTAAAAGATTATGTCGGTTTTTTTAAGGTCGGTTTACCGTTAATGATATCTTGCGGATTTGAATCAATTCAAATAATAAAAGAACACGGTGGGAAGGTATATTTCGACGGGAAATTTCAAGATATTCCCAATACTATAGCTCAAGCCAGTACGAATTTAATGGCAAAAGGTATAGATTTTTTTAATATCAGTGCTACTGGCGGTTCAAAAATGCTCACAAATACAATCAGTGCCTGTAATTCATATGCTAAAAAAAATGATATCGAGCCGCCTGTAATTCTTGCTGTTACACTGCTTTCAAGTTTTGGTCAAAAAACATTAACAAATGAGCTTTGTGTTGAAATGAACATATCAAAGTATGTATTGCAATTATCAAGAATGGCAAAAGAAGCAGGTTTATCAGGTGTAATAGCTCCGGATACAGATGCCGCACAAATAAAACAAGAACTCGGCGAAGATTTTATTGTCGTATGTCCTGCAGTTCGTCCAACTTGGGCAATTGTTAATGATCAAATAAGAATAGTATCGCCAACAGATGCAATAAAAGCAGGTGCTGACTATATAATTATAGGAAGACCAATCACACATGCTGCAGACCCTATTGCTGCGGCTAAACTTGTTATTGCAGAAATTGAAGATGCATTAAAAATGAAAGAGGAGTAAATATGATAATCGGGATTCCCAAAGAAGTCAAAAACAGAGAAGATAGAGTTGCAATTACTCCTAACGGTGTAAAATTATTATCACAAGCCGGACACAAAGTTATTATTGAAACAAACGCCGGAATCGGCAGCGGTTTTTCAAATGAAGAATATAAAGAATCAGGAGCTGTTATCCTAAACTCGGTTGAGAATTTATATAATGAAGCTGATTTAATTGTAAAAGTAAAAGAGCCTCAGCCTTCAGAGTATAAGCTGTTAAAGAAAAATCAAATTCTTTTTACATATCTGCATCTCGCTGTTGAACCTGCACTTACAAAAGAATTACTTGATAAAAAAATCACGGGTATTGCATGTGAAACAATACAAGATGAAAACGGAGAACTTCCGCTGCTTGTTCCAATGAGTGAAGTAGCGGGGAAAATGTCTGTTCAAATAGCTGCCAATTTGCTTGAAAACAGAAATGGCGGTTCAGGTGTACTCCTTGGCGGCATTCCAGGGGTTCAGGCAGGTAAAGTTTTAATTATAGGCGCTGGGCATGTAGGCTTAAATGCCGCAAAAATTGCAGCAGGAATGGGCGCGAATGTTTGTCTTTTAGATGTAGACTCTAACAAACTAAGATATGCGGACAGTATTTTAGGTTCTAAAATAAAGACATATTTATCAACAGAACTTGTTATATCACATTTAATCAAACATGCTGATGTAGTAATAGGCGCAGTTTTAATTCCGGGATATAAAGCTCCCCGTATAATCACTGAAGAAATGGTTAAGAGCATGCATAAAGGCTCTGTAATTGTTGATGTTTCAATAGACCAAGGCGGTATTGTTGAAACAATGGACAGAATAACTACTATTGATAATCCGTTCTATGTAAGACATGGTGTTATACATTATAGTGTTGCAAATATTGCAGGAAGTGTTGCAAGAACATCCACTTTTGCTATGACAAATGAGACCATTAAATATTTATTGGAAATAGCAAATAACGGAGTTGTTAATGCAATAAAGAAAGATAAAGGTCTTGCATACGGAATAAATACGATTAACGGGAAATTGACCAATAAAGGTGTTGCAGAGGCACTTCATTTAAATTATACTGAATTACCGAGTCTTATAGGTTTTTAGGAATTGCATCACAACACATTTGACATGCATTAAATATATTTGCACAATGCAGATTTTTTCTGAAGCATTTAAATTTAACTGTATTTACGGCTTCTTTTAATGACATTTCTTTTAAAGATGCAACTCTTAATGAAAGACAAGGATAAACATCTCCTTTAGGTGTAATATATATACTTGTCATCGGGATACGGCAAGTTTTATACAAATCCGTAACAGGGGTATTTCCTGCATTAAAAAATCTTTCTATTTTGTTTATATCACCTGTAGGTCTAAATCTTGGAGAAAATCGTATTTGAGTTTTAGAGTTTTTTTGTAAACTTTCTAATTCTTTATATATTTCTTTAAAATGCTCCATATCAAAATATAAATCTATCGGGTATGTATCCATATTAAATTCATGTGAAAAATCATCCCATAACACAGAATTTTGTCTATAATTTTGTTTTCTGATAAATGTTAAAGAAAAGAATTTTGCATTTAATTTCATTGCTTCTTTATAAAGCAAAGGAATGTCATCCAGATTATTTTCAAGCACACAAGTTTTTATATCAAGTAAAGGAGAAAAGCTGTTTTTTCTTTTATCATTAAAAATTGTAAGACTCTCTATAATCTTATTATATAATCCCGGATGATTCCTTATTTTGTCATGCTTTTCACCTATTGCATCCAAAGAAACAGAAAGTAAAAATAATTTATTTTTAATCAATAAATCAATCTTTTCTTCATCTAATTTTAAGCCATTAGTAATTAAAGATGTTTTTCTGCATTTTTCCGATGCTTTCTTTAAAATTTTATCAAAATCTTCTTTTAAAAGAACTTCACCGGCAACAAAGGAGATAAAAGCAAATGGCGGAATTTGATCTATAATTTTAAACCATTCTTCCGTATTTAATTCTTCAATATTTCGGTCGCCTGTAATATAACAAAACGGACACTTTAAATTACACCTGTATGTTAATTCCAAAATATAACGTATGGGCATTTTTATTTCACCCGTTTTATTATTAAATGAATAATAGGAATATATATTCCTTACAAAGTCAAATAAATCGCTACAATTCATAGACAGCCTTTATAACTAGCCTTGTTAACAAATTGTAATACAATAATTATTTAAAAGCAATTTGATTTAAAAGATTTTGTTTATAAATATACAGGGGAACATTATAAAAAGGGGATATAAATGTCCATAGGCGCAAGAGATAAAATAGACAGAGATTTAGTCAGAAAATACGCAAAACTAAAAATGGATAATCCTGATACAACTAAATTAGTAGATTCACAGAAAATGCTTTCTGCAATGGACGACTATGCCGCCATGCAAAGAAGTATGATGGATATGAATAATAAATTAAAAGATATTTGTTCTAATGTAACATCCAAATCGGTTGTATATTTGAAATTGAATTTCTATCCGCCAAGGGCTAAAAAATAAAGTCTATTAATTTATAGTACAAATGATTTTGTAAACAAAACGAAATCAAAAACAGGTTATTTTTTCAAAATGACTAACTTTTAATTACAATGTAATTATAGTTAGTCATTTTGATATGGAAGAAAATGAAAAAAATAATTTTGGCATCAACATCACCAAGACGTCGTGATTTATTAAAACAAGCAGGTTATGAATTTGAAATCGCTGCACCTGAATATGATGAGAATATTTTAAATAAATCTTTTAATTATAATTTAATAGAGAATATTGCTCAAAATAAAGGTTTATCCGTCGCTAAAAAACATAATGAACCTGCAATAATTATCAGTGCTGATACGGTCGTAATATATAACAATATAGTCATGGGAAAACCAAAAGATTTTGATACCGCACTAAGAATGCTTTCAATGTTAAATAATAAAACACATAAAGTAGTAACTTCGGTATGTGTTATTGATGTTGAAAAACATAAACAAATCATTAAATCAGAAACCAGTGAAGTTACTTTTAACAATATGTCAAAAAAGGAGTTAACTGATTATATATATGGATTTAAGCCTTATGATAAGGCGGGTTCATACGGGATACAAGAATTACCAAAATCTTTTATAAAAGAAATAAAAGGTGATTATGACAATATAGTGGGACTTCCCGTAAAAATGTTAATAAATATGATTGAAGAAATCACTAAAGATTAAATTTATTGTAAAATATTTATATGGAGTTAAGAAGGAGATAAATATGAACGGCGCTGAGCTGGTACGAGAAAAAATCAGAAGCATAAAAGACTTTCCGATAGAAGGTATAATTTTTAGAGATATCACTACAGCAATTAAAGATAAAACTGCTTTAAAAGAAATGGTTAATTTTTTAACCGAAAAATTTAAAAATAAAGGAATTGATTATGTTGCATCCGTTGAATCCAGAGGTTTCATATTTGGTTCTGCATTAGCTGCAAATATTGGAGCCGGATGTATTTTAATAAGAAAACCCGGCAAACTTCCTGCTGAAACAATCAGTGAAGAATATGAACTTGAATACGGAACAGATAAACTTGAAATGCACAAAGATGCAGTTGAACCCGGAAAAAATGTTATTGTTATAGATGATTTATTGGCAACAGGCGGAACGGTAAATGCTGCTTGTAAACTATTAAAAAAAGCAGGTGCTAACGTTAAAGCTGCAGCTTTCATAATAGAATTAACGGATTTAAACGGAAGAAAAAATTTACCGCAAGATATTGAAGTTGTTTCTATGATTTCTTACTAATAACAGGAAGGATAAATGGGCGACGAGGATAAACAATTTGAAGCCAGCCAGCAAAAGCTTCAAAAAGCCAGAAAAGAAGGACAGGTTGTAAAATCTAAAGATTTTTCAACAGCTTTGGCTTTAATTGTTATGTTTGTTGTTATTCTAAAGTTGTCACCTTTTATATGGAACCAAATATCAGAAATTTTTGTATATCTCTATGATAAAATTCCGGAAAAGCATTTGGAAGATATGGGATACACTCATTTGGCATTTGCAATACTAATACCAACTATGTTAATAATAGGGCCAATTCTTATTCTTTCATCATTTATTGCCGTACTTGGCGATTTTATACAAATCGGGCCGCTTGTTACGACAAAACCGTTAGAACCGAAACTGGATAAATTAAATCCGTCTAAATATTTTAAAAATTTGATGTCGCCAAAAACAGCATTTGAACTTGTAAAGAATATTGTAAAAGTAACACTGCTGGGTGTTATCGGATACATGGTATATAAATCTCATTTGGAATCAATTCTGGTACTTGCAAGTATAGACAACAGTTTTGCCATATTAAACGAATTCGGCAAATTAGTAATAGACTTCGTATTGAAGGCAGGTATTGCATTTTTGATAATAGCGGCAGCCGATTACGGAGTAGTAAGATGGAAATTTATGCAGGATCAGAAAATGTCCTTTAAAGAAGTAAAGGATGAGTATAAAAACTCTGAAGGTGACCCTCATGTAAAGGCAGCATTAAGACAAAGACGTCAGCAAATGATGCAAAGAAGAATGATGGATTCGGTTCCCGATGCCGATTTTGTTGTTTCTAACCCTACACATATTGCCTGTGCATTAAAATATGATGCACAAAAAATGGAATCTCCTCAATTACTTGCAAAAGGTACAGAATTATTTGCTAAAAAAATTATAGAAATTGCGAGAGAACACTCTATTCCCGTAATTGAGAATCCGCCTGTAGCAAGGGCTATTTTCAGAATGGTGGAAATTAATGCTTCTATACCTCCGGAATTATATAAAGCCGTCGCTGAAATTTTGATATTTGTTTATAATTTGCGAAATACACAAAAAAGTAGTAAAATATAATGCGAGAGTCTAACAGATAATAAAAATGCACACTAAAATAAATGATTACATAGAAATAATCGAAAAGGTGGCTAAGGTAGAACACAAACGTATTCCGCAGCATATGGTGGATTACGAGGAATTAGTCAGCATTGGTATTATTGCAATACAGGTTATGATAAAAGATAAGACAGAAGAACAACTGGCAAAATATAATAATGCCTATATTGCGACTGCCGTCAGATGGGCTATAAGAAATGAATTAAGAAATCGATATAAATGGTATTCTTTAAAACATACAAATATTGATGATAAAAATGATGATCAAAGTCAGGATGATGAAGATGGAACAATTACTCCCGGTAAAGTAAGGGAAGCCATCTACGAAACAATCCTATCAATTGACAGTTTAGCAGCTGCTGCATCCGATAACGACTCTCCGTTTGATTTTATAAAAGACCCTGCCGCTCTTCCCGATGAAAAAGCAGAAATATCAGAACTTGGCAGAGTTATAAGAGAAGCAATTGCAAAGCTTCCTCAAAAAGAAAGAACCATTATCGAATACAGATTCTACAGAAATATGCAGGTTAAAGAAATTGCCGAACAAATAGGACTCTCATCTTCCAGAATTACAAGAATTATTCAGGCTTCATTAAATACAATCAGAGAATATTTAAATAAACGAGAACATTATGACTATTAATTTATAGTCTTTTCTTACAGATAATATATTTGTCTTTTATTAAACATAACAAAAGACAGATAATTATTTCTATAGAATTTTATACTTCAAATAATTCAAATAATTTTTTCTCTATTTCATCAGAATCAAGTTCTTCATTTATTTTATTTAATTCCAATGCTTTTTGATATGATTTTGCTGCTTCAACATTTTTACCTTGCTCCTGAAGTACTCTGCCAAGGTTAAAATTAGCCATTGCATAATCTTCTTTTAAAGAAATTGCCGTTTCAAAAAGTTTTTTAGCTTCTTTTAAATTACGAATACCGTCTAAATATATAACACCCAGATTGTTATAAGCTGCAGCATAGTCAGGATCGATACCTATTGCTTTATGATAAGCAATAATTGCTTCTTCCAAATAATTTTTTTGCCACAATGCCATAGCGCATTTATTATAAGTAACTGCACTTCTCGGATTTAATTTTATAGCTTCGCAATATGCTTTAATAGCGCTGTCTGTATCGTCAGTTTCCATATATATATCACCGAGTTCAACAAAAGATTCGTCATTTGTTTCATCAAGGATAATTGCATTACGTAGCATATCAATAGCTGTATCTATATCATCATAAACATTTCTGTACAAAGATGCTAATGCCTGACAAACAATAGCTGTCCATTCGGGAGCAGGATTTCTGTCTATGGCAAACTTATAATGTTCACAAGCTTCGTCATATTGTTCAGCACGAACCAATGCATATGCCAATGCATTATGATAAAACGGATTATCGCTTTCTTTTTCAAGCGCCAATTTAAAAGCATTTACCGAATGCAAAGGCTCATCTTTTTTCAGATAGAGATGTCCTAATTCATAATATATATTTGCATTATTTTCTTCAATTTCAAGTAATTTTGTATAGCAATCTATTGCAGTATTAACATCATCTTCAAAATATACTTGTGTAATAGTTGCAACCTTAAATAATAAATCTCTGTTATACGGATTATTCTCAAGCGCTTTTATATATGCATTTCTTGCTGTTATCAAATCTTCTTCTTTTACGTTAATATCACCGATTTTCTGGTAATATATTTCATTTCGACCTGTTTGATTTGCAGCGGTATTATATGCTTTTATTGCCATCGTATAGTTCTTAGTCTTTTCAAGAACTTTTCCTACTACATCATAAAATACCAAAGACATTGCTTTAGAAAAATTTTTGCACAACATTTTAACTGAAGGAGTATCAAGTGCAATACTTAAACCGCCTGAAAGCATATAATATAATGATTGTGAAAAATCTTTTGCATTTATTTTTGTATCGTGCATCTTATCAAGGTACATAGATGCAAGTGATAATCTGGAACGAGCTGATTTTATAGGAGACAACTTAATTGCGGTTTTAAATTCCTTTTCAGCCTCATCATAATTTTTTGCCATTTCAAGAAAATAAGCTGCATATATACGAGCATTCGGATTGTCCGGTGAAATATTTATAGCAGATTTACATTGTTCAATTGCAGATGATAAGTTTATTTCACCTTTATCCCATAATAAAGTTGCAAGACGATAATATGCTTCTGCAATATTGGGGTTAAATTTTATAGCATCGATATAATTATCAACAGCATTATCCAAATCTGATTTCTTACCCTTTATTAAATACTGTTCATGATATTTGCGGGCAAACTCCATATAATCAAGAGCCATAGAATTGAAATCAAATTTTTCTTCGTTTTCAAGAGTATTATTTGTCGTTTCTTCAAACATCAACTTTTATTCCTCTACATTATATATTGTGCGATAAATCAATGAAAAAAGGAAGTATTTTTGCGTAAAATACTGCATTTGGAGTACCGTTAAAAATCCTTTACAAAATTTAACAAAGAGAAAAACAATAGAAATTTTTGAAATATGAATGTTTTTATATATATATGGTAGAAGTTTGGAGGTTCTATGTACGGAACAAGACCTTATTTATACGGTAGTTATTTAAATTCAAGAAGGTATCGCTGTATTTCTGAAAAAAAGAATTCTCAAAAGACTACAGTTAATACGAAACCGGCAAA
>JAEELO010000023.1 GCA_016282705.1 Candidatus Gastranaerophilales bacterium
AAGCCACCAAGCTGGAACTGAACGCCTGCATCAAGCTGAGCCTGTTTGCTGATAGCGTATTTAACAGCTGGGCGAACATAGAATGTTGAGTTAGCAAGTGGGTTAACCTTAACTTTTGTACCGTTGATGCTTGCCCGAATAACTGCAAGAGCCTCATTAGATGTTCCAGCAGCAGGTGTGTACAAACCAGAATTGGTCAAAATATCATAACGTGTCTGGTAAGTACCATTAACTTTTACAGTTTTGTCATCAGAACCTGTTGCGTAAACATTTGTGTTTCTGTGGTGAACCTGTACTTCGAAAGTAATCTGGCTGTTGAAAGCATAGTCAACGCTCAAAGACTCATAGTGAGCCAACTTTCCAGAAAGACCTTTGCCTGCATTGTAAGCATCTTCGTTCTCATATGTCTTGTAAGAAAGAACCTGTGCAATGTAGTTATCCTGGTTAAGAGTTCCGTTAGCGTTGATTGTAGCGCTTGTACTTCCAGTTGTGAGTTTAACCTCGCCGAACTCTGGAGTTACGTGTACTACGTGAGCAGTAGCTGGTTTTACAGTAACGTTTCCGAGAGCTGTGATAGAGAGTTTGTCTCCAACTTTGCCCTTAGCACGAAGATCGAATGCGTGAATGTACTCGTTCAAGCTTGCGCGGTCGTTGTTAGCCAAGCTTGCTGTTTTGTACCAGTAGTTGAGTGAGTGACCATAAGCTGTGTCAACTTTGTCGTTGATACCAGCTGCGAATGTGTAAGCAGCCTCTGCATCCCATCCTGCAACTTTTGTAGAAACATCTACAGCAGCAGACCAGATCTGGTATCCGCCAGTAACTGCTGGTGTACCGTAAACGTAACCGCGTTTGAGACCTGCTTTAGCAGTACCGATGTTGGCAGCGTTAAGGCTAACCTGCTCGTATGTAAGACCAGATACAGAACCTTCTACGTTAGCTTCGTTTTTAACTGTTACGGCGATTGCTGTGTCTTTGTTTACAGAGTATTTAGCACCAAAGCCGAATGGAGAGAAGCGAGCTGAATTGTTGTCGTAAGTCCAAGTAGCCTGAGTAAATCCAGTTGAACGAGTCCAAACTACAGCATAAGCTGTGAGGTTGTCGTTTACTTTGTACTGAGCCATGAAGTTGTTGAACTTGCGGTTTCCATCACCGATTACAGTGATGTTTGTTGAGTCTTTTGCAACTTTTTTGTTGCCAGTTGTGTTAGTGAAGTTGTCAAACAGAACTGCGTCATAAACACCTGGTTTTACGATAGAGTTAAGGTTTGTATTCCAGTTTCCATCGTTGTTGATGTTCTTACCAAGGCGTGTATCGTATGTACCTGCATTCAATGTGAGGTTTGGAAGAATTGTAGCCCACAATTTGTATGTTCCAACTGTAACGGCAGCTGAGTCTGCACCGTCTGCAGCACCTTTAACATCAAATGTAATCTGAGCACCACAGTTCTCGCCTGAAGCCTTGATTGCTACATCATCTGCATGCTTAACATCTTTATTCCAGGTAAGTTTACCGTTATCATCTGTACCTTTTGAGTTTTTGTCGGTAAGTTTTCCTGCGCGTGTTGGAGCAGCGTATGTAACAACATCGTCATATACACGAGCGTTAGCTGACCAAGAAACATCTGCGAAAGCTGTTCCGGCAACCATTGCAGCCAAAGCAGCTGCGCTAATGATTTTTTTCATTTAAAAATCCTCCTTTTTAATTAGTGACGGAATCATAGATTCGTACACAATGACTAGATTACAACGTCATTTTGACTTTTGCAATAAATTTTTATTATTTTTCTTGTAAAATTCAGACAAAAATGTAACTTTTTTTGTGAAAAGTTGTGTAAAAAAAACAAATTTTATAAGTGCTTCCATAATTTTCCATCATCACGAAATCCATCACAGGAAGCATCACAAAAAAAAAGCCGCACCTTAAAAAGGTGCGGCACGCATTAACTACAAATCAAGTTTGAAAGTAACTGGCACAGATACTGTCGTCTTGAAATTATCTGATGCAGAATTCTTCTTTAATGTTGTGAATCCGGTAAACTCAAACTGAACTCCACAAGAAAGGGAAGCATTCTCGCTTATCTGATATATTGCAGCCGGTCGAACCGTAACCGTTGAATTTACGAGAGGATCAATCTCCTTTCTAGGCCTAAAGTAAGACTCATTAAGTCCCGTAAGGCTTGCAAGTATTGCAGAGCGTTTTGTAACGGTTCCTGAAGCATCCCTTACGTATGACTCGCTTTCTTCTCCGACTGCATAGACATTTGAGTTCTGATGCAAAGCCTGTACCTGGAAAGTAAGCTGGCTGTTGAATGCATAGTCAAAGCTGACTGACTCATAGTGGGCAAGCTGACCTGAAAGACCTTTTGCCACATTGTATGATTTTTCGTTCTTGTAAGTAGTCCTGTCAGCAATTGCCTGTGCAGTATCAAGTGTTTTTGTAGTAAAGTTGTACTTTACGGCACCAAATTTATCCGTGTGGTGGATATCGTACTTTGTCGGCTGACGATATGTGAGGTTTGCAATGGCTGTGATGCTGATTTTGTCACCGATTTTTCCTGCACCACGAAGATCAAATGCATGTGCGTAAATGTTTTTGTCAGCAACGTTGTAGCCGTTCATGTTGCTTTCGCTGCGTGTGTAGAAGCTTGCATGGTGTCCGTAAAAGGTATCGTATTTATCATAGAAGAGACCTGCAAATGTGTACGCTGCCTCCAAGTCCCAGTCAGCAATTTTTGTTCCATAATCTACGTTTGCAGACCATGTAGAGTATCCTCCTGAAACTGCAAGAGCTGCAAGGTTATCCGCATAAATATATCCGTGTTTTGTACCGCTAAGAAGTTTTGCAAGAGTATCGTCAGTTGCCTCGGTAACACCTTTATAAGTAAGGCCTGCTACAGTGAGTTTCTGGCTTGATTCATTTTTTACAACGAAAGAAACTTTTGAATCTTCGTTGAGTTTTACGTTTGCCGCAACTGCCCAAGGGCTGAATCTTGAAACGTGACTGTCATGAGTCCAGTCTCCGTCTGACCATCCGCTTGTGCTGAGGAACATTGCGGCATAAGCCGTAATGTTGTCATTTACGGCATATTCTGCCATAAAATTGTTCCACTCTGTTGCTGTAAGGCGGAGCGTAACATTTGCTGCGTTTATACCAATCTTATCACCAGTTCCGTCTCCAGCTGTAAAATCAGCGATGTCTCCGTCAAAAAGACCAGGGGCTGTAAG
>JAEELO010000001.1 GCA_016282705.1 Candidatus Gastranaerophilales bacterium
GACATTCAACAGAAGATGAACCGTTCAGCGCTTTGGCATTTAAAATTATGAAAGAATAAAATGAAGATCGTTTAACCCTATTGAGAGTTTATTAAGGTAAATTATCATCAGGTTCTTATGTATTAAATGCTACAAACGGCAAAAAAGAACGTATTTCAAGATTAGTTCAAATGTATGCTGATCAAAGAAACGAAATTACCGATGTATATGCAGGTGATATATGTGCAGCCGTCGGTTTAAAAGATACAACAACAGGTGATACTCTTTGTGATGAAAATGCACCTATTATCTTAGAAAAAATGGAATTTCCTGATCCGGTTATTTCGGTTGCTATTGAACCAAAAACAAAAGCAGACCAAGATAAAATGGGTATCGCTCTTCAAAAACTTGCAGAAGAAGATCCTTCTTTCCAAGTTAAATCTGATACAGAAACAGGTCAAACTATTATTTCAGGTATGGGCGAACTTCACTTAGATATTATCGTTGACCGTTTATTAAGAGAATTCAAAGTAGATGCTAACGTTGGTAAACCTCAGGTTGCATACCGTGAAACAATTCTCGGTACAGCAGACCAAGACTCTAAGTTTATCCGTCAGTCAGGTGGTAAAGGTCAATATGGTCACGTTAAAATCAGAATTGCTCCTGCAGGCGAAAACGAAGGATTCGTATTTGAAAACAAAATCGTCGGTGGTGCTATTCCGAAAGAATACATCGAACCAGCAAGAAAAGGTATGGAAGAAGCTCTTGAAGGCGGTATCTTAGCAGGATATCCTATGATTGACGTTAAAGTTGAACTTTACGACGGTTCATACCACGAAGTTGACTCTTCAGAAATGGCATTTAAGATTGCCGGTTCTATGGCTATCAAAGACGGTTGTAAGAAAGCAAGACCTTGTATCTTAGAACCTATGATGAAAGTAGAAATTGAAATTCCTGATGAATATACAGGTACAATTATCGGTGATATTTCCAGAAGAAGAGGACGTATTGAAGGTCAAGAACCTTTAGGAAATACAGGTAACGTAATTGTTAGAGCAACAGTACCGTTAGGTAACATGTTCGGTTATGCTACGGACTTACGTTCAAATACTCAAGGCAGAGGTACATTCTCTATGGAATTCTTGAAGTATGAACAAGTTCCTGCTAATGTTCAGGAAGAAATTATTTCTAAATCAGGCGCTAATGCTTAATAAGAAATATATACAAAAAAGAGAGAAGTTTTTAAACTTCTCTCTTTTTTATTATTAATATTATACATTTATATAAATTTTATTACGAAGGTAACTCATCATTATCCGAGAATAATTTTAATTGACCTTTTGATGCTTCATAAATTGTTTCTGTTGCCAACGCAACATAATTTCTGTATTTCTTTTTCTTTATTCTTCTATGGTCTATCAACTCTTGTACTTTAGTAAAATAGTCTTGCATGTGTCTTATTCTGCTTATTTTATCTTCATTTAACCACTGTAAAAACGGTTTATTACCTTTCTGAGAGTTACAAGCACTATGCATTGACATATAATTAGAAATGTCATCGTGATTATTTTCGATATCATATGCAATTATATGGTCAGTATTTGCTACAGATGTTGAGAAAAATCTAAGTGCAATATCATATGAATTCCAATTTTCATTGTATTTATTTTTTCCGGAATACTTAACAATCCAAGCGGAATTCATATCTGCTGAAGTAGGGAAAGTTTTAGCTATTTTTTGTAATTTTTCATATTTATAAGGATTTCTTATTTTGATTTTGCTTATTCTATCTAAAACAATTTTACGACGGAAAGGAGCTTCAGAGTTATTACGTTTAATTAATGCTACCAATTTACATATTTTTTTATTTAATACTTTTTGTTCATCAGCCGGTAATGTTCTTGCCAAAGCACGCATTTTATTAACAGTTTTCATCTGTGCCTTTTGCAAAACAGGGAGTTTTTTATCTCTTAATTGAACAACCAAAGTTCTTATATCTTTTGAATTCCCAGGTGTTTTAGACAGATTTACCAGTTCATTATAAACACTTTCTTCAACAGGACGCATATATTCTGTATACTGACCTATATAATCAAGATACTCTTCCGGATTTAATACATACAAATCATTTGCAATTTGATTATATCTGTTAAGATTAATCATCTTTTTACCGCATGCAGGACATGGTATATCATTAAATCTGGATACTTGAAAATCTCCTGATTTTTCTTTCAATCTTTTTAAATCGGAAGAATAAGTTCTTCGCTTTGAAGAAGTAAAGTTTAAAGGATAATAAAAAGCATTACTAAACTGCACGCAATCCTTATTTTCTGCAATATTGCGTACATTGCTTACTTCCTTTTCATTCTTCTGGATACGGTTATTTACTATCGGTAAATAACCCACTTTCGATATTTGCATGTTTTTCTTTTGTTATCTGTCATATATTAAAAACCTCACAACTGTATTTTTTGCCTTTTCTGATTAACAATTGTAAACTTGAAATTTTTGATATGTTTTTTTTGCTATTTGCAAAAAAAAATTGCATTTTTTCATAAAAAAGGGGTATTTTTACAAAAAATGCAATAAAAAATTGCGAAAAATGCATTTTTTTGATAACAATGCATTTTATTTTTATACATTAATGCGCAAATAAATTTGTTTTTATACGTTAACTTGATATTATTGCTAATAGGGCATGTAAAATATCAGCGCTACATAAAGTCGAAATTAAAGGTACCTTAACAAGTGAAAATATCTCCAGTAGATAGACAAATAAATCAAAATAACAATATGAATAAATCTCAGTCCCGTTCCTTTAACGGTGCTGGTGATGCTGCTTTTAACATGCTTGATAAAGCATTTGGAGTTCTTGATAAAAATGCAATGATTCAGGTTTCTTTTGTAGATACGGTTTCGACTAATATACCAAGAACTCTGGTAGACCTAAAAACAGGGTTGGCTGCCGCATTTGAAACTTGCCGTCGTGAATTTTCCGGTCTGTTTGTAAACTGTTTAATGCCCGGTCTTGTAGTAAAAGCAATTGCGACTCTATTACCAAAATCAAAAGAATTAAAAGATACAAATGTTGCGGGTTCATGGGCAAACGGAGCATCAATAGAAAGATTGGGTGTATTATATAAAGAAGCTCAAAAATCCGGTACCGGCAATGTCATGAGAAATTATATAGAAAGCGCTGTAGGTTCTCTTGAAGGACTAGACGGTACAACATGGGTTAGATATGCAGATAGGGCTGCAGATTCCAGATACAAAGAGGCTATTACAAATTTAACAAATGCAGTTTCTGCTACAGGAAAAAACAAAAAATTATTGTTAAAAAAGGCACAATCTCAGCTTGCCAGTGTTACAAAAGCAGAAAGTGTATTAAGAGCCGGTAAAAAACCTCAGGCTAATTTGGAAGAAACTCTTAGAGACATTGTTGATATGGGTTCAAAATATTCAACTGTCAGAGAACAAACTCTTTCAAAGCTTGGCAAGGCCGGACAGAAAGATGTCAAAAATAAAGTATCTGAAGCCATTGATAAATACGGTTCTTCTTTGAAGAAATTTGTAAATATGAAAAGTCTTATTGGTATGGGACTTGTAATAGGTATTGCAGTTAGTGTACAGACAATTAACAGAGCAATTACAAGAAAGCAGTTTAAAGCCGAAGGCGCACCAATATATAAGGATTTTGGTAAAAAAGATACAACCCAAAAAATGGACGAAAATCAAAAAAAGAAATTCTGGGCCAAAAAGATTTTATCGGCAGCAGGCATGTACGGTCTTGCTGCTACATCAATGATGAAAAAACCGTCATTAGGCATGTTCCAGTTCTCGGGAATTTTCCCGACAATGGATCAATGCCGATGGATTGCAGCATCAACTTTTGCAAGCAGAATGCTTGGTGCGGAAGATGATAATGAACTTAGAGAAACAACGGTTCGTGATTTGGCTTCATTCTCCGGCTTATATTTCCTTGGAGATTATGTAAAAAAAGGTGTGGCATCAGGAATTGAGAAACTTTCAAGAACAAAGAAAGGTGCTAAACTCCTCGGTGAAAACGTAGTATTATTAAATCGTAAAAAAGTAATTGAAAAACCTGTAATAGAAAAAGGTGCATCGTTTGCTAAAAAAGCGGCTGCAACAATAGGATACAAATCAAAACAATTCGGTAATTGGATAAAAAATACCGATTTAAAATCTGCAGCGGAAGTTTCGAGTACTAAAGTAAGAAATATGAGAAATCTTTGCCGTGTTGCAGATATTGCATTCTCGGTTATGATGCTTGGTGTATTGCTTCCGAAATACAATCGTTCAGTTACTGAGAAAAAAGTAGCAGCAGCCAAATTAAAAGAAGAACAAGAAAAACAAGCCAATCTTTCATTATTCCGAAAAAATAATATCTCGGAAATATTTAAAAATATGATTAATATTTAATTATTAAATTATAAATTTTTTAAGAACTTCATCCGGAGTAATTGTTGAAACTTCGTTAGTAGCACGAGTTTTGAATTCAACCAATCCGTCTTGTATTGTTTTCCCAACTGTTACACGATACGGAATACCTATTAAATCGGCATCTTTTAATTTAACACCTGCTCTTTCGCTTCTGTCATCAAGTATAACTTCCACACCTGCTGAAAGAAGTTTATTATACAAGTCTTCTGCTACTTTCATTTGAGTTTCATCCTGATCACTGACCGGAACGATTATTACCGTATATGGTGCAATTGCTTCAGGCCATTTAATACCAAACTCATCGTGATGTCTTTCTACTGCAGCAGCAGCTGTTCTCGAAATACCTATTCCGTAACAACCCATAATAAACGGTTTTTCTTGTCCGTCTTTATCAGTAAATGTTGCATTCATTGCTTTTGAATATTTTGTACCGAGTTTAAATATATTACCTACTTCAATACCTTTAGTAACTTTTAAACTGCTTCCGCAGTCAACACATTTATCGCCTTCTTCAACAAGACAAATATCTGCAATTTTTTCGGGGAGTTCTGCATCGACACTCCAATTAGCACCAACTAAATGTTTATCTGTCTGATTACATCCTATTACAAAATTCTTTAATTCAGTAACTGTTTTATCTGCTACAATTTCAACATTTTTTAATCCTTTAGGACCTATAAATCCGGCAATAGCATTAAAACCGCTTGCGTTCATTATCTCTTCAATTTCGTCATTTCTTGCAATTCTTATATCATTTCCTTCAAAAACATTCATTAATTTTGTTTCTTCAACGGTTCTGTCACCTCTTATCAAAGCAACTACATATTTCCCGTCAACAACGTATATTAATGATTTACATATTACGCTTGAAGGTATTTTTAAAAATTCTGCCAGTTCTTCTATCGAGTGAGTATTCGGAGTATCAATAATTTCAGCTTTATTGAATTTCCCATCTGTTTCAGCAGGATTTAAAACAGATACCGCATGATTAGAATTTGCACTATATCCGCACTTTGTACAATAGAATACATCATTTTCACCTGCATTATTTTCCGCTTCTTCATTTACAAGTACCATAAATTCATGTGAAACACTTCCGCCGATAGCACCTGAATCTGATTGAACCATTTTAGTTTCCAGTCCGCATCGTTCAAAAATTTTTCTGTAAGCTTCTGCCATTATTTCATATGATTTATCAAGACCTTGTTCATCAACATCAAAACTGTATGCATCCTTCATAATAAATTCACGTCCGCGAAGTAGTCCGAAACGAGGTCTTATTTCATCACGGAATTTAGATTGTATTTGATATAAATTTACAGGTAATTGTTTATATGAACGAATGCCTTCTCTTGCAATAGAAGTTATAACTTCTTCATGTGTCGGGCCTAAGCACATTTCACGGGAATGTCTGTCTTTTAAACGCATAAGTTCTTTACCGTATACATCCCATCTTCCTGATTCTTCCCATAATTCAGCAGGCTGTACAAAAGGCATCAGCAATTCTTGCGCCCCTGCCGCATCCATTTCTTCACGAACTATATTTTCGACTTTTTTTAAAACACGCCACATTAACGGTAAATAATTATATACCCCATTGGTTAATTTCCTTATATATCCTGCTCTTACCAATAATTTATGGCTCATTACCTCTGCATCGGCAGGGAATTCTCTTAGTGTTTGTACAAAAAGTTTTGACATTCTCATATAAAATAGTTCCTATTTTCATTGTAACTATCTTATATTATCACAAAATGGATTTCTTCTGAATTACATATTAAAATTTTGCATAAACCAAACTTAAACTATCGGCTGAATTCAATAATTCATTTTTGTCTACGGTAATTTCTTTTGAAGTGTTCCAAGGGTCTATCAGTGTCACCGTATTTTCATCTACATTCTTTATTGTATAACCGTGATTTTCTCTTAAACCGCATATTGAATTATCCAGAACACCTAATGTCATTGCATATTTATCGGGAAATCTTTCAAATTCTTTAAAGGCACAAATAATCTCTTCAGGAGTTTTAGAAACCGTTATAAAATCGGCATTGAACATTTTAAATATATAATATGGATTTCCGCCATCTTTTATACTGTATTTCGTTATTCCTTGAGCTTGAATTAGCTTTTCGGTTGCAAGTTCTAACGCAAGCATATCATCATCTCCGACGGAATAATCATAATTTTTGCTATTTATACTTAAATTATTTTTTTCAAATTCATCTTGCGGAATATTATACGTTTCGCAAGCATACGGGAAAGTAACATCTATGCTTCCGTCCGTACGAGCTTTTATACTGTCTTTTATTATATCTGCTCCGGCATCGGTATAGGACATAGCAAGAACACCTGAAATTAACCAGCAATCTTCATAATTTCCCTGATATACTGTTTCATCTATAATCCCGTTAATTCCTTTTTCTTTGACTTTGCCAAGATTTGGATAATTTTGATTTGAATTATTTTCTATATTTTCTATTTTTGATTTTATTGATTTAATGCTGTCCAGAAAATTTAACATACTAAGTTTCTCTTAAAAAATTCCCCTATGTATATATAAAGTATTTTCGGGGGATTTTTTTAATTAGAACATCTGTTAAATTAACAATAAGTTACATTATATGAATGTTTTTTCAAGCTCTTTTATTTCATGTAAAGCTTCTGGCAGTATTTGTTCAAAAATATCAACTACTACCGGATCGAACTGTGTTCCTGAATGACTTTTTATTTCATTCATTGCTACAGATGGTAATACTTGATTTCTGTATACTTTAGGAGTTACCATACTGTCAAAAGCATCTGCAACAGCAATAATTCTTGAACCTATAGGAATTTCTTCTCCTTTTAAACCATACGGATAGCCGTTTCCGTCAAAATATTCGTGATGATATTTAATTATTTCAACTACATCTTTTAACTGCTTAATGTCATCAAGTATACGTACACTATGTGTTACGTGTTGTTTTATTTCTTCATAATCACTTTGAGATAATTTTTCAACCTTTGCAAGAACATCATCCGAAACACCAATCATACCGATATCATGTAATAATCCTGCAAGTTCTATTTTCCCTGTTGTAACTTCGCTTAAATGTAATGATTTTGCAATTTTTACGGCATAAAATGTAACTCTGCGGCTTCTTCCCAATGTATATGAATCTTTTGCATCAAGAGCTTCAACAATAGCAGTAATTGTTCCTGAAAATAAATCTTTTAAATCATTTACTAATGCATTGTTATCATACTTTAATTGCCAGTAATCAAGCGCACCTTGAACAACAAGAAGAAGTTCATCAGGATTATACGGCTTTTTAATGTATCTGTATATTTTTGCATAGTTAATAGCGTCAATTAATATACCTGCATCCGTATATGCCGTTACCAGAATACGCATTGTATTAGGTGATATGTCAAAACTTCTTTTTAAGAATTCAACGCCGTCCATTTCGGGCATTTTGTGGTCCGATAGAATGCAATGAAAATTTTCTGTTTTCATCATCTGTAATGCCATTAACGGCGAAGTGGATTTTGCTATATCATATTTCCCGCGTAATGTTCTGTATAATAATGCTAAGTTATCAGGCTCGTCATCAACTATTAATATTTTGTATTTTTCCATTATGCTTCTCCATCTTTAACGGCTGCGCTTAATAAATCTCTGTTTATATTAAGCGGTAATGTTACTATAAATTTAGTTCCCACATCCGGTGTAGATTCAACCTTTATATCTCCCTGATGATTTTTTATAATTTTATATGTTATGGACATACCTAAACCGGTACCTTGACCTACGGGTTTTGTTGTAAAGAAAGGATTAAATACTTTATCCATTGTATCTGAATCCATACCTACCCCGTTATCTTCGATTTCAATAATAAGATTCTTCTGGCTTTTATCTTTATTAATTCTTATCCAAATATCACCGTGTTCTTTTATTGCACCGACAGCATTATCCAGAATATTCATAAATACTTGATTTAACTGTCCGCCAAATGCTTCAACACTCGGAACATTGTCCATATATTCTTTATGGACATCAGCTTTATTTTTAATTTTATTATGAAGGATATTTAAAACGGTATCAATTTCTCTCGGGATATCAACATCCGTAATAGCAACTTCTTCCATTCTTGAGAAGCTCTTTAAATCTTGAATAATATTCTTTGCTCTGTCAGCACCTTCTTTACAGCTCTTAATCAAATCAGGAAGGTCTGTTTTTAAGAATTCGTAGTCTATTTCTTGTTTTAAATTTGTAACATCTGTTTTTTCTTCGGGTTTTAAAGAATCATCGTATTTTGAATATTCGTCTATAATCTGCATTAGGTCATTGGAATAATTGCTTAAATGAGTCATATTACCGTATATAAAGTTAATAGGATTATTGATTTCGTGCATAATGCCGGCAACCAATTCACCTAAAGATTTCATTTTTTCAGAGTGTACCATCATTGCTTGAGTGCTTTGAAGTTCAGCATATGCACTTTTCAATTCTTGAGTTCTGTCTTGCACCTGTTTTTCTAAGGTTGAATACAATTTCTGTAAAGTATCCGCCATAGAGTTATATGAATTAACCAGTTGATTTATTTCATTATAATTTGTATATTCCAAACGTCCGGATAAATCACCATCTGAAATTTTTGAAATTGTTTTTTCCATATTAATTAAAGGACGAGAAATACTTCTTGCCAAAAAATATGAAAAAATAAGAGCAAGAACTAACATAATAATCGCTATTTGAAGCATTGCATTATTTGTTTCAGTGGCATTATTTTGAATATCAATCAGGTAAACTATAGAATACCTTGGTATCTCCATAATAACGTATGTTCTTTTTATATTTACAAGTTTTATATCATTTCTTGTATTTGCCTGCTTGTATGCTTGCCACAAATCTTTACTAGAAGCACCAACCAATTCTATTTTGTCATTACTTTTTGTTTTAAATATAATAATACCGCTGATTTTATAATCAATATCATTACTAAATAATGCATTATTAATTTGATTTACTTCTTCTTGCATTACATTATTGTTGCCGTATTCAATTTTGCCATTATCTTCTTTAACAATATAATTATTAAACGGTTCATCAATTTTTTCTTGTATACTTTGAACTTGATTATTTATTTCTTTTAAATTTTTAAAAACACTGCATATGGCATTTTTTCTTGTATTATCAAAAGTAGTCTTTACCATTAAATTTTGAAGACCCAAAAAGGCCGCAATAAAAATAAGTATACCCAATAAAAGAGTTGACATAATTGTATTTTTAAACTTAATTTGGGGAATTTTTTCTTCGTTATGTCTGTGTCTTCTTTTTAGTCTTTTTTTATCTAATGCCATATTTTTTTCCATCATATAATATCTTAATAATATTTAACAATATTTTTTAAGCTTTTACAAGTTATTTATTGCTCATTTCTATTTGTTTTCTGAAGCAATATTGAACAAGGGCAATTCTGTCATAATTATCAAGATTTTTAAAACGGCCCGAAGAAAAGAAAACATTAGGAAGTGCTTCTATTCTTATAGGCTCAAATATTGTGTTGATTTTTTGATTTTCCAATGTAAAAGAGGTTTTATATTCTTTTTGCAGCATTAACTGTTGTTTTGTTGCAACCTTTAAGCCACCTGCACTTATATCAATAATTCCTGCAGTAATATGATTATCTCCGTCTATTAATTCAATATCTTTATTTAAAGGTATTCTTGAATATTCTCGGCGCTGCAAATATTTATATGTTATTGGGAACCATATAGAAATAACATCGTCCTCTACATCTTTAATAATTGTTTCAAAATACAACTGTCCTTTATCTGTCATAGTAAACATTTCAATTGTTTCATCCATTTCATATTTTCTTGGATGATTTAATTTGATTTTAAAACAATCCTCCAATACGTCTATGACTTTGCATTTTTCAGCATTATCAACACTTCTTGATATGATGTAAAATTCTTTATTTTCAGTTATTTGATTTCTCATAATTCCCACTTTCTTATGTTCTACTGTAAAGTATATTTCAGATTTTTTCAATAGATTGTTTAGTACCTACAACAGTAAGTACATATGGTTGATTAAAATATTTATTTGCCGTTCTTATAATATCTTGAACAGTTACCGATTTAATTATCTGCGGATATCTGTCAATAAAATCATAATTTCTTCCGCTTATTTCCAAAGCATTTATCATAGCTGCTTTATCCATATTTGTTTCCATAGATAATACAAAATTTCCCAATAATTTATCTTTAGCTTCCGATAATTCTTTATAGGTAACAAATTCTTTTTTTAATTTTTCAATTTCCTGCATCATTCCCTTTTTTGCGACTTCTGCATTTTTCGGATTAGTTGCAATATATATGCCAAATACTCCTTTATTAACATTTGCCGTAAAAGCAGAACCGATTTGATATGCAAGTCCTTGTTCATCACGTAAATGAGTAAATAATCTTGAACTCATACCTGAACCAAGAATAGAATCAATGATTTGCAATGATGCCCAATCTTTTTCATTTGTTACACCGTCAGTCAGCCAGCCGAAAAGTATCCAATCAGCTTGAGAATCTTTTGCAACTTTTACAGTTTTGTTTTTTTGAAGTGATTTATACTTATATTTGTAGTCAGAAAGTTGAATTTTTTCTTTATTGCTGTTTGTTAATATTTTTGAAAAATAATCTATAAATTCCTGACTGTTTACATTGCCGTTAATAGATATTACTACATTCTCGGCAGGAAAAATATTTTTATAGAAGTTTACAACATCTTCTTGAGTTATTAACGGAACTGTTTTTTCGAGGACTTTACCGGTATTTCCGTATGGAGTTCCTTCCCATAATGCTGTTTTAAACTCGTCAAAAGCAATGCCTTCCGGAGTATTTTTTATATTTTTTATGGAATGCATTTTGTCTGCTTTGACTCTTTCTATATCAAAAGGGTCTAATGATGCTTTTTTTGCAACTTCTTCAAATATATCAAGTGCTAAATCTTTTTCATTCTTTGTAAACTTAGCAGCTAATCCGAAAGAATCTCCTTTTGAAAACGGAACTATGCGAATTCCGTTTTCCTCTATAAGTAAGGAAAGCTCCTGATTTTTATATTTATGAGTCCCTTTTAACATTGTTTGAGCTGTTATATCAGCTGTTCCGGGAATTTTTTCAAGATTATTACCGCCTCTTGATGCCATTTCCATAGCAATTATATCGTTAGCAGTATTATTTGTGATTATTAATGTTGCGCCATTTTCAAGTTCATATTCAACAGTATCTTTATTCTTACTTACAACTTTTGCTTGATGTTTTTGTGGTTCTTCTTTTTTCTCTATTTTTGATTTTCCTTTATCAGAAGGCATTACTATGGATATTACAGCTGAATCTTTATTCAAATAATCTCTTATAACACGTTTTATATCATTTATAGTAACTTTATTTATATTTTCAAGGTAATTTTTATAATAATCCGTGCTGTTTGTTATTGTTGCTGTATATCCTATTTCCGCTGCAATATTCGAAATTGACTCTCTTGAATAAAAAGTATCTCTTTCAATTATATTTTTAGCTTTTTTTAATTCATCTTCCGTTAAACCGTTTTTATATAAATTATCAATTTCATCAAATATAGCATTTTTAAGTTTTTCTAAATCTTCTGTTGTATAATTTGCAGATATATAGAAGATAGAATCATCTTTCATTGAGGAATGAGAAGCGGATACAGTATGAACTAATTGCTTTTGTTCTTTTAAACTTTTATATAGACGAGAAGATTTACCTTCTCCCAATATTGTTGCAAGTACATCCAATACATATGAATCTTTATTTGTTACAGGGTGGCATCCTTTAAAACCAACCAAAATGAAGCCTGTTTCCACATTTAAACTGACTTTCTTTTCAATTTGAGATGAAGGTTTTTTATCTAATTTATATTCCGGAATAAGTTTTCTGTCCTTGACATCAACATGTTTATTAAATTTGCTTTTTACGGCTTCCAAAGCTTTTTGAGTATTAACATCCCCTATGATTACAGTTGTCATATTTTGCGGCACATACCAGTTATCATAAAAATCAAGAATCTGTTCTCTGCTAATGGTTTCTATTACATCATTTGTACCTATTACATCACGTTTATACGGGTGAATGCTGTAAAAACTTTTAATCATATTTCTGTATAAAGTAGTAGAAGGTCTGTCATTATTTTTGGCAATTTCTTCTATTACGACTTTGCGTTCTTTTTCAAGTTCTTTTCTTGGAATTAAAGGATTTTGAAGCATATCTGAATGATATTCCAATGCTAAATCAAAGTATTGAGAAGGAATTAAAATGTAATAATGCGTGAAATCTTTGCTTGTAGCTGCATTAGTAATTGCACCTTTTGATTCCAATACTTGATCAAACTCATTTGCAGGATGTTTTGTAGTTCCTTTAAAAAATAAATGTTCCAAGAAATGAGCAACACCGTTATTTTCATCGGTTTCATTAATTGAGCCTGTTTTAATCCAGGTATCTATAATAACAATCGGATTATCATGTACTTCTTTTATAATAACGCTTTGACCGTTATCCAATTTATAACTTGAACAGTCAGCAGCATAAGATACTAAGCCTGTAAAAAGTATAATAACGGCTAAAAAAATTTTTTGCATTTTCTACCTCAAAAATTCCCCTAATCAACATATATTATACTATAAATTTTGAAGTAATAAAACTATAGACAGATGGATAATTCTTACAATATCAACTTTTAGAAGCTGCTTTTAATCTTGCCATTGCTCTTGCCAGAGCAGCATTTGCAATTTGTATTTCTTTTTTTGTTTCTGCCGAACCCAATTTAGCTTCTGCTCTTTCTTTTGCCAGTTGAGCTCTGGCTGTATCAATATCACTGCCTGCTTCTGCTGCTTCTGTTAAAATTATTGCTTCATTATTTTTAAATTGTAATGCACCGCCCATTACCGAAAATGATTTCTCATCGCCGTCTTTTTCAATTTTTGCAATTCCTATAGCAAGAACAGACATAAAAGGAATATGATTTGGTAAAATACCGAAACTTCCTGATATACCCTGTGCATATACAGCATTTATATCATCTTCATAAACAATCTTTTCGGGAGTTATTATTTTTATATGAATTGTTTTATCTGCCATATATTATTCCTATTTCATTTCTTCAGCTTTTTTAAGTACATCTTCTATTGTACCTGCCATATAGAAAGCTTGTTCCGGTATGTTATCATATTTACCTTCAATAATACCTTTAAATCCGGCAACTGTATCTTCAAGTTTTACATATTTTCCGGTAAGACCGGAGAATTGTTCCGCTACACTAAACGGCTGTGATAGGAATTTTTGAATTTTTCTTGCTCTGTTTACCGTTTCTTTATCTTCTTCACCTAATTCATCCATACCCAAAATTGCAATTATATCCTGTAAATCTTGATATTTTTGAAGAATTTCAAGTACTTTTCTTGCAACATTATAGTGCTCTTCACCTATAATAAGCGGATCTAAAGCTTTACTGTTTGAAGAAAGAGGGTCAACAGCAGGATAAAGACCGAGTGATGCTATTTGTCTTGATAATACTGTTGAAGCATCCAAGTGGGAGAATGTTGTAGCAGGAGCCGGGTCAGTCAAGTCATCAGCAGGTACATATATTGCCTGAACTGATGTAATAGAACCGTCTTTAGTAGATGTAATTCTTTCTTGGAGTTCACCCATTTCATTTGCCAGTGTCGGCTGATATCCAACAGCTGAAGGCATTCTGCCCAGCAAAGCAGATACTTCCGAACCTGCCTGTACAAATCTGAAAATATTATCTATAAATAGCAATACGTCTTGTTTTGAAAAATCTCTAAAATATTCTGCGGCAGTAAGAGCTGATAAACCTACTCTCATTCTTGCACCCGGCGGTTCATTCATTTGTCCGTATATAAGAGCAACTTTATCAATAACTCCGGATTCTTTCATTTCATTCCAAAGGTCATTACCTTCACGAGTTCTTTCTCCAACGCCTCCGAAAACAGATACACCTGCGTGCTCTGATGCAATATTGTGTATTAATTCCATAATTAATATTGTTTTACCGACACCAGCACCGCCAAATAAACCGATTTTTCCGCCTTTTTGGTATGGCTGCAATAAGTCTATAGCTTTAATACCTGTTTCTAAAATTTCTATATCAGTATTTTGATCAACTAATGCAGGTGAACTTCTATGTATAGGCAGATAAGTATCAGCTTCTACACTTCCTTCATTATCAACAGGTTCACCCAATACATTTAATATTCTGCCTAAAATATTTTTACCTACGGGGATTTTAATAGGTTCACCTGTGTTTATAACTTTCATTCCTCTTTTAATACCGTCAGTTGACGACATAGCAACAGAACGTATTCTGTTCTCGCCTAAATGCTGTTGAACTTCAGCTACGGTTTTGTGGCTGTCATCAACTATAATTTCTATAGCATCATTTATTTCAGGTAGAATACCTGACTCAAATTCTACGTCTATTACAGGTCCTATAACTTGAGTAATTAAACCTTCTTTCTCGGCAGTTAATGTCATAATACACCTATCTCCAATTTACTATAAAACTATTATACAATCATAAATAATTTTTGTAAAAAGGCTTATAGAGTAATTTAATTTTTATTTATGATATTATTATTTTTAAGTTGGGAGATTTTGAATGAAAGAAATTTTTATATCTATGACACAATACTTTCAACAGTACGGTGAAACAGGACTTGCGTTGAATTCTTTTATAGAAAGTTTCTTTTTGGTTCCGCCTCCTGATTTTCTGTTAATTGCAATGGACTTGGCAACACCTGCTAAAGCATTGTATTATGCATTAATATGTACAATAGCTTCAGCGTTTGGTGGTGCTATAGGGTACGGCATTGGATACTGGGGAGGCAGACCGGCTTTTAACTGGTTTTTTAGAAAAGGCGGTAAAGAAAAATTTGAAGCTGTAGAAAAATTATACAATCAGTACGGTTCTATTGCTGTTTTCTTTTCTGCATTTACCCCGTTGCCATATAAAGTTTTTACAATTGCAAGCGGTATTTTAAGCATGAATTTCTGGAAATTCATGGTTGCAAGTTTCTTTGGCAGAGGTGCAAGATTCTTTATTGTAAGTATTGTTTTAATGCTTTTCGGAGAAGCAATAAAGCAGTATATTGAGCTTGTAATTATTGCTGTAACAGTCGTTATAGTTCTTTTCTTTATAATTCTTTATAAAAAAAGACATTCTTTAATAAAAAAATCTGACACGGAAGAACCCAAAGAAGAATAATCTATTCGTATCTCAATGCTTCAATAGGATTCAATAATGATGCTTTATATGCAGGATAGTACCCGAAGGCAACACCGACAAGTCCTGAAAAACCGAGTGAAAGAAATATTGAAAATAACGAGATTGATACACTCATTCCTTCGGAAAAGATTTCTACCGCTTTTGCCCCCAAAACACCCGTTATAACACCTATTAATCCGCCAATTATTGATAACATAAAAGATTCTATTAAGAACTGCCACCTTATATCGGATGCTCTTGCGCCAATAGCCATTCTTATACCTATTTCTTTTGTTCTCTCAGTTACCGATACAAGCATAATGTTCATAATGCCTATACCGCCTACAAGCAATGAAACGGAAGCAATAGATGCCAATAAAATTGCGAATGTTTGAACTGTAGATTTCATTTTTTCTTGAAATTCGGCAGAATTTCTGATTTCAAAATCTTTAGTTTGATTTTTACCTATATTATGTCTTTGCATAAGTAATTCATCTATATCTTTTTCTGCTTGTGTTAAAGTATCTGCATCAGTACCTTTAACTACAATCATTTGAACCGTTCCGGGGAATGATACACCGAAAAGCTTTTTCTGAGCCGTTGTTATAGGTATAAAAATAAGATTATCCTGATCCATAGGACCGACTGACCCTTTTGTTTTCAATGTACCGAGTACTTTAAACGGAACATTTCCTACCCTAATTATTTTGTTAACGGGAGAAACATCCCCAAATAATTCTGTTGCAACCGTAGAACCTATAACTGCAACTTTTGCGCTGTTTTTAATATCATCAAAAGTAAAACATCTTCCTTCATCAATATCATAGCTTTTTACACGTAAATATTGAGGTGTTGTACCATATACGGTTGATTGCCAGTTTTGATTGCCGTACATAAGCTGTTTATTTTCGCTTGAAACAGGTGCAACTGCATCTATATTTGCAACTGTTTTTTGTATGGCTATTGCATCTTTAAGAGTTAATGACGGTTTTGTTCCTATTCCCATACTTACACCGCCGGTTTTTGCGGAAGCACTTCTGAGTGTAAGCATATTGCTTCCCATTGACTCCATATTTGCCTGAACTTTGTTACTTGCACCAGTACCTATTGCAAGCATTATAATTACGGCACTAACCCCGATAATTATACCAAGACTTGTAAGGGCAGACCGAAGTTTATTAACTTTCAATGACGTCATTGCCATTTTTAATGTTGATTTAAAATCTATCATGTCTGCTTAGTCCTTGTTTTCATCCAGTCTTCTTTTGATTGGTCGGATACAATCTTCCCGTCTTTAAATCGAACTACTCTTTTGCAATATTCCGCTATATCAGGTTCATGTGTTACCAGTACTATTGTTTTACCGGTTTCTTTGTTTAAATTTACAAAAAATTCCATAATCTCAATACTTGTTTTGGTATCAAGATTACCGGTAGGTTCATCTGCAAGTATTAAAGGAGCATCATTTACTATTGCACGTGCAATTGCAACTCTCTGCTGTTGTCCGCCTGACATTTGGTTGGGCATGTGGTCTTCTCTTTTTTCTAAACCGACTATTTTTAAGGCTTCTCTTGCTCTTTTATGCCGTTCTTCTTCCGGAATTCCCTTATATATCATTGGTAATTCAACATTATCCAATGCCGATGTCCTCGAAATAAGATTAAACCCTTGAAATACAAAACCGATTTTTAAATTTCTGATATCGGAAAGTTCATTGGAGGACAATTTAAAAACATCAACACCTTCAAGGTGATAACTTCCGGAATTCGGTTTGTCTAATGTCCCGAGCATATTCATAAAAGTGGATTTTCCCGAACCGGATGCACCCATAATTGCCACAAATTCGCCTTTTTCAACGCACAGAGAAACATCATCAAGAGCATTAAAACTTTCTTCTCCTGTTTGATATGTTTTTATAGCATGTTCTACTTCAATTAAGCTCATTTTTTCATCCTATAATCTCGGAGGCATTCCGGCTCTTGGATTTCCCTGCTGTTTCTTTTTGCCGTTATGTTTTATTCCCGTATATACCAAATCACCATCTTTTACATCATCAGTTATGATTTGTGTATACATATCATCACTTAAACCTGTTTCGATATTAACTCTTTCGGGTTTTCCGTTTTTATTAATCCAGATTCCTTTTTGTTCATATTTTTGGGTATTATCTTTAAGTGTGAATTTTAAAGCACTGTTAGGAACAGTGAGTACATCTTCCGCTTTGCTTGTTATTATTGATACATTTGCTGTCATTCCAGGCATTAATTTGCCGTCCTCGTTTTCAACCGAAATAATTACGGTGTATGTAACAACGTTTGATTCTGTTTTAGGCGATAATCTTACCTGTGATACCTTTCCATTGAATACACTATCGGGATATCCGTCAAGAGTATATTCAACATTTTGTCCTTCTTTTACTTTACCTATATCGGCTTCAGAGACACTGGTTTCTATCTTCATTTGAGTTAAATCTTCCGCTACGGTAAATAAAGTCGGAGTTTGGAAACTTGCAGCAACAGTTTGACCAACCTCAACCTCTTTTGAAATAACTATTCCGTCCACGGGTGATACTATTTTTGTATATCCCATATTAGCTGAAGCTGTTTTATAATTAGCTTGAGCCTGCAATATAGAAGCCTTTGATGCCTGAACTTTTGCTATATCGGAACGATAAGAGGATTCGGCAGAATCCAAATCATTTTTTGATACAAGATTTCTGTCATACAGGTTTTTATATCTTTTATATGTTTTTGTATCATAATCCAATATTGCTTTATTTTGTGCCAAGGAAGCTTGTGCACTGTTTATATTGGCAAGTGATTGCTGTAATTGAGCTTCAAATAACGAAGTATCTATTTGTGCAAGAAGCTGACCTTTTTTTACTTCGGAATTATAATCCACATATATTTCTTCAATTCTGCCGGAAACCTGCGAACCTATTTCTACCGTATTCAACGGTTGTATAGTTCCTGTTGCTTCAACAATTTGTGTAATTGTCCTCTTTTGTACAGGTTCTGAAATATATTCAACCTTATTTTTTTGTTTGTTAAATATAAACGGACAAACAATCAATAACAGTAAAATTATTATAATTATTATTTTTTTCATTATTTTTCTCCCATTGCTGTTTGAAGATTTGTCAAAGCCACATTATATTTATAGATTGTTTGAACGTAATCCATTTGAGCTTTGTTATAATTTTCTTTTGCATCCTGAAGTTCAATAAAATTTCCAAGTCCTACTTCATATCTTGCATCTGCAAGTTCATAGTTTTCAAGAGTTTGTTTAACTTTTGTTTGCATTAACGGAATATTTTTTTCCAGTTGAACCATATTTACATATGCTGTTTGAACTTGAAAATATATACTTTGTTTAACTAATTCAACATTTTTTTTAGCTATTTCAAGCTGAGCTTTATTTTCTTTTATTTTTAATTTTGTATCCATTAAATTTAAATTATTTGTGGATAAATACGCTCCCATTGTTACACCGTTAGTATTGTAGTGGGTATTATTATTCCAATTATATCCTACAGAACCGGTTAAATCCGGTAATAATGAACGTTTTGTATAATTTAAAGCTTCTTTAACTGCATCTTGAGTAGCCAGCATAGAATGCAAATCCGGACGATTTTTATATGCTATTTCCACAGATTGTTTCATTGTATACGGATAAGGCTCAAATTTATAATTTTCAAGAATATCCGTTTTTTCAACCTGCGTTGTTAAAACGGCACTTTGGGGATTAACCGTTCCGTCTTCATTTGTTGTGGTATTAGCTATATTTATTAAATTAACTTCCGCATAATTATTTTTAAAATTAAATGTTTCGGTATTTTCTATTTGATATTCGGGTGCATCCGTTATATACATAGCACTATTTAATTGTAAAATAGCTTGTTCATAGAGATTTTCGGCATTAACAAGACCTATTTTTGCATCACTCAAATAAACTTCTTCATTAACCAAATCAATTTTAGAAACAAGACCTTCTTCATAAAAAGCTTTTGTTCTGTCATATTGTCGTTCGTTAACATAAACATTTGCTTTTTGTATATCAACATTTGCTTTAGCGGCAAGAACTCCGTAATATGCAGACTTAACATTATTTGATGTGCTTAAAATAGCATTATCCAAATCATATTGAGCTGCTATTTTATAAAATTTCTGCATCTTAACCTTAGATAAAACTTTACCGAAACTGTATATCAACTGGTTTAATGCAACTCTGGCTGTTGTATTATTACTGTGAGTTGAAACATATTTATTATCGGTATTTGCAAAATCATATCCTACGCTTGCTCCTACCGTAGGGAAATAACTTGCCTTACTTTGACCGACTCTTGCATCATTTACAATAACATTTTGCTTATATATTTCAATCTCCGGACTGTTTTTAATCGCCAGTTCAATACAATCGTTTATTGATAATGTAGCTCCCTGTTCAATTTCTTCAATTGCTTCCGCTTTAATTGAAAATATAACCATTAATACTGCTAATATATATAATATTTTTTTCATATTATTCTCTCTGATTAATTATTTAACATTATACATTACATACAACGACAGGGGAAATTGATAGTTCATTTATTACAGCAGTACTATTTTTCAAGACAAAAAACTAATTATGTAATATTATTTAATGTTTTTGACTATTACGTGTATTTGTTGTGTAATATAAAATGTCTAGACATAGGTATCATCAAAAATAATGCACATAAAAGAACTTGAAGTCGATAACTTTAAATCTTTTGCCAATGAAATAAAAATCCCGTTTCTTAAAGGCTTTACTGCCGTAGCAGGCCCGAACGGTTCAGGGAAGAGTAATATCATTGACAGTATTTTATTTGCATTGGGATTGGCAAATGCAAGGAACTTGCGTACCGAACAAATTACAGACTTTATTTCTACATATACCAAAAAGAATGAAGCTTTTGTAAAAGTTACATTTGAACCCGATAATAATACAGAAGAACCAATTACCGTTTCAAGAAAATTAAGGAAATCATCACAAGGCTATACCAGTGTGTATTATCTTAACGAAAAAGTCTCTACCCTGACTGATATTCATACAAAACTTGAAAAATATTGTATTACTCCGAACAGTTACAATGTAATTATGCAAAGTGACGTTATGAGTATTGTCAATTGCTCTAATGTTGAAAGACGAAAGATTATTGATGAAATTGCAGGTGTTGCGGATTTCAACAGAAGAATAGAAAAAGCGCAAAATGAGCTTTTGACTGTTGAAGAACGTGTAGAAAATACTAATTTGATTCTTAATGAAATAAGTTCTTCCATTGAGCGTTTGGCACAAGAAAAAGAAACCGCTTTAAAATATCAAAAATTAAAAACGGAAAAATTCCAATTGGAAAGCCAAATTACAACCGTAAAATATTTTGATATAAAAAGAAATCTGGAGCTTGCACATCAAAATATACTTGAATTTAACAAAAAGAAAAAAGAAGAAGAAGGTAATTTAAAAAAGCTTGAAGAAAGCCTTGCTGATATTAAAAAAAGATATAACGAGATTTCCGAACTTGTAAAAAACAATGGTGAAGCTGAACAAATCGATACTAAAAAGCAGCTTGAAGAATTGAAAGGTCAAATCGAGCGTAAAAATTTTGCCATAAATTCCGTTGAAAAAACAATTCACGATAACCTTAAAACCATTGAGAATTCAAAAAACGGTATTGAAAACCACAAAAAGAACATAGAAAAGTTTACAAATGAAATTGAAGCAAAGAAAAAAGAAATAGAAGAAATTGAAAATCTTATAAAAGTTCAGGAGGCTGAATTATCAAGAATACTTGAAGAAGTATCGGGACTTAACAAGAATGCAGATAAACAGCTTGAAGAAAGAAATAATTTAAAAAAAGAACTTGAAAAATTAAAAGAAGAAGAATGGAATATAAAATCAGATACTATTCCTTTAGAAACAGAATTGGCAACTTCGAAAAAAGATGTTGAAAATGCAAAAAAATCTTTAGCAGAATTAACCGAGTTTAAAAATAATTTTAAGGGTAATAAAGATAAGCTGGCAGTTCAGGTAGAAGAGCTTACAAAAGAATTGAACGATTATAAACTTGCACAAGAAAACGTTGTGTACAGTTTAGACAAAAATAAAAATGAATTATCCGATTTAATGTATGATATACAGGCAGCACAAAGAAAAATACTTACCATAGAAGCACAAAAAAATGCATATGAAGAAGTAAATCTCGGTCGTGCAATTGATTCAATTCTCAAAGCCAAAATAAGAGGGGTACATGCACCATTACTTCAATTAGGAAGTGTTGATAAACAATACGCAACAGCCTTAGAAATTGCAATGGGCGGAAGAATGAAGAACATTGTAGTAGATGATGAAGATGTTGCAAGAACTTGTGTTGATTATTTAAAATCCGCAAGAGCAGGAAGGGCAACTTTCTTACCTCTTACAAAAATGAAGAAAGCGCCAAGCAGCCTTAAAATACCTAAAGAAAAAGGTGTTATTGATTTTGCAATAAATTTAATTGATTTTGATGATAAATATTTAGACTCATTTTTCTATGCACTCGGCGAAACATTAATTGTTGAGGATTTTGACTGTGCTAAAAAATTGATAGGTAAATATCGTATAGTTACCCTTGACGGAAGTCTTTTTGAAAAATCAGGTGCTATAACAGGCGGTGACAAACAGGAAACAGGATTAAAATTCAGCCAAAATCAAGACGAAGAATTAAAAAATTATAAAGCTCGCTTTGAAGAATTGAAAAAGCAGCAATCTTCTTTGGAAAATAAACAAAAAGAACTTGAGGAAAAACAAGAGAAAATAAGAACTAATTATTCAAATACCATGACAGCACTTAACGGTGCAAAAATTGAATTAAAAAATTTAAACGATAATTCTCAAAATAACGAACAGAAAATTGAAGAATATAACAAAACTATTAAAGAAAATGAACCTAAAATTCAAAATTTAGAAAAGAAACTTGAAAAATTTGAAGAAAAACTTGTTAATTTAAATGACAAAATGCTGGTTCTTCAAGATAAAATAACCGAAATTGAAAGTAAGATGACAGAAGGCGAACTTAAAAAATTAAAAGAAATGACTTCTGCTATTGAAAATCAAATAAAAGAATATCAAAATAAAATATTAAAATGTAATAGTCAAATTAATGAATTCAACAGAGAAATAGTTTTCAACAACGATTTAATCCGCTCAAAAGAAGACCAAATAAAAACTCTGTTAAAAGATAATGAAATTGCAAAAGAAGATAAATTAAAATTTGCTGAAGAAATTAAAGAAATAGAAGTACAAACAACGGCACTAGAAGAAAAAATCAAAACTTTAGGTGAAAAACTTAAACAATTACAAAGTCAAAGAGATTTAGTTCAGGAAGAATTGTTAGAAGCAGAAAACAATAAAAATAAAATTAATAATGAAATAGAAAGAATCGGAGAGCAAGTTGAAGCCTTTAAGGCAAGAAGACGAGAACTTGAACCTCAACTTGAAGAAATAACATCAGAATTGAAGAATAATGAAATAGATATTAATTCTTTGGTTCCGACAGAAATTTCTACGGAAGAAATAACAGGAAAAATCCAGCGTTTACAAAAAAGAATGGAGGATATGGAGCCTGTTAATATGCTTGCTATTCAAGCATATGATGAAGTTAAAGCAAGGCATGATGAGTTAAAAGAGCAAATAGAAACCTTGAGTAAAGAAAGAAAAGAAATTCTTGAAAAAATGAGCGGTTTTGAACAAAAGAAAAAAGAAAACTTCATGACCACATATAATAATATAGACAAGAATTTTAAAGAAGTATTTGCTCAGTTATCAGAGGGAGAAGGGAATTTGGTTCTTGAAAATCCCGAAAATCCTTTTGAGGGCGGTTTAACAATTAATGCTCAAATCAGAGATAAAATGAAACAAAAACTTGTTTCAATGTCAGGCGGTGAAAAATCTCTGACAGCACTTGCTTTTGTATTTGCAATACAAAAATACATGCCGGCACCATTTTATGCGCTTGATGAGGTAGATGCAAGCTTAGATGAAATAAATCTTGATAAATTATCTGACATGATAAAAGAGCAGGCAAAAAATACGCAATTTATAGTAGTTACTCACAAACAAAATATGATAAAATCAGCAGATAGGACGATAGGTGTAACTCAAAAAGAAAAAGGAAAAACTCTCGTCACGGGTATCAAAAATTAGGGAATAGTTAATGTTAAATCCAAAGAATCAAGAAAATTTTTATATAAACAGCACAGCCGAATTTTATGAACAAACAATGGGTTTTAACCCTAATTCTATTATGGAAAAACCTGCCGATGAACTGGATGGTATTGAAGTGCTTGTTCAAATGGCTAAACAAGGTAAAATTGACCCGTGGAATATTGATATAGCAGATATTGCAGATAAATACATGCTTCATATTTCGGAAAGTAAATCCAATAATTTAAGATTGAGCGGAAGAGCATTATTTTTTCTTGCTGTTCTTCTTAAATTAAAGTCAAATATTCTTGTCGGCATTGATCCAATGCAATTTGAAGTTCAAGAAAATCCTGTTGATGCGGAATATGATGATAATGATGATTCAAGATTTAATGATGATATGTATTATCAAAATTATTTTCCTGATAATGTTATACCTATTGAAGATATTATTCAAAGAAGAACGAGTGTAAAACAAAACAGAAAAAGATTGGTAACACTCAAAGACTTAATTCGCCAATTGGAATTTTATGAAAAATTAGACAAAAAAGAGTCTATTGAAAGTTCATTGGAACGTGCAAAAAGAAGAGTAAGAAGCTATAAAAATCTTTCAAATGAAGATATTATTAATCTTGCTCAGGAAGAATATATAGAAAGCAGTGTTAAAATTCTTCAAGAAAATCTTACCAAAATTTTTGAGACAGAAGAAAAAGTGGAATTAAATACATTAACATTATTGGGACTTGATAAAACAACCGCATATATAGCACTGTTGTTTTTATCGGTTAAAACGGATTTTGAATTGCAGCAAGATGAGTTTTATTCTGATTTATATGTTGTCAAAGCCGAAAAAACTGATATAATACAAGAAGAGCAGACGGCATAGGCAGAAAATATGGATTTAAAATCAAGAATAGAAGCTGTATTATTTGTTACCGGTAAAGCTGTTGAATTGAAAGAAATTGCTGAAATTCTTGGTGCGGAAGAAACTGAAGTTGAAGAAGCAATCTTAGAATTAATAATGGATTATTCCGCTCGTGACGGCGCTTTGGAGATAGATGACGAGAACGGATATATATTACAAGTGAAAACTGACTATATGGATATAGTGGAAAAGATGTGTCCTGTTGATATATCAAATGCCGTATTAAAAACTTTAGCCGTTATATATCTGAAACAACCAATCAGACAGGCAGAACTTAAAGAAATAAGAGGAACTAATGCATATGATCATATACAGGAACTCTTGAATTTAGGGCTTATTAACCGCAAAAAAGATAAAAACGGTCGTTCATATAACTTAAAAACTACGCCAAAATTTACAGAATATTTTAAAATAAAAGGTAACTCCGAAATTTTATCCAAAATGGGTACGGAAAGATTAACGGAATTATTGGAACTAAATAAATAAAGGAGAATATATGGAAGAACAAAACTACAACAATGAAGAAAAAAGAAGAGGTTCTAAAATTACTTTAATAGTAATCATAATTATTCTGGTATTACTGTTAATAGTATATTTCTTCTTACAACGTTTATGGCCTGATTATGTATTTAATCAAGGTAAACGTCTTTACGATGCAGGACAATATGAAAGAGCGCTGCAAAAGTTTGATCAGGCAGCTAACGGTAAACCATACGATAACGAGCCTGTTTATTATCAGGCATTGACTTTATCCAAATTACCGCCTACATATGAAAATCAAAAGAAATTATTTGATATTTCACAACTTGAAGATTGCGACGAAGCAAGTAAATATGCTGAAGATGCTCTTTTGAGAATACGTTCAAATATAATAAATCAATTTGGTTCAAACTATGCTGATAATATTCTTTTTGATGATTTATTAATCAGATGGAACAATAAACAACCTATTACATATTCAATTAATAATCTTGTAAATGTTCCTCAAGAATATATTGATACTGTTAGAGATGCATTTATGCAATGGCAGAATGTAACAAACGGTGAAATCACATTTAAAGAAACAATGGGTAATTTAAACTCAAATATTAACATCAATTTTGTTGATGATATTGCTACAAACGGAGAATATGATCCGAAAGTTACAGGAAAAACAGTTCCTGTATTTGATGACAAAAATATTCTCAGAAAAATGGATGTTTCAATAAAGAAAACCGATGCAAGAGGCAATATATATGATACAGATAAATTACATACACTTGCTTTACATGAAATAGGTCATGCATTAGGTTTAGGTTCTCACAGTTTTGATAATAATGATATTATGTACTACACAGGTGATATAATTGATGATGAAACATACAGAAAAGATATCACTGAAAGAGACTTAAACACTGTAAGAATTTTATATAAGTTAATTCCTGATGTAATTGATATTCCTATTAATCCTTCAGAATATAATAATTACTATTATCATTATGTTATCACAGCATTTCCTGATGAAAACTACGAAAGAGAAATTGAAAGATTAATAAACGAATTAAGAAATGACAGAAAGAATATTATTACATGGGTTGATTTAGCAATCACTTATGCATACAAACGTCAATATGCTCGTTCTAATTATATCTTAGAACATATTATTCCGCTTGTAACAACTGATTTACCAAATCAGCAGGTTGTTCTTTATAACTTAGCTGCAAATCATTACAAGTTAAAAAATTATGATACTGCATCAAAATACTTACGTATGGCAGAAAGTGTACAATCAGATTTCGATACACAATTACTTGATGCTTTCCTTGATGTAAGACATAATAAGCTTGAATTAGCAAAAATGAAATTAGATGCATTGTTCAAAAAATATCCGGATAATATTGATATTGCTTTAAAAATTGCTGAAATTTATCACATACAAAAGGATACAAAAACAGAACACGAATTTATTGAAAATTTTATCAAGAAATATCCGAAAGTAAAACGAGACAGAAGAATTCAAAAATATCTTGCTAAAAAGAAATCATATTTAACTTTAGCAGATGCTAAATAATTCCGATTAAATCGTATTCAACAGCTCCTGTTATTTTAGCGGTTACAATATCGCCCGGATTAACAGGAGTTGTTGTATTTATATATATTAAACCGTCTACCTCAGGAGCATCCTTATAAGTACGTGCGATAATATCACCGTTTTCGTTAATTGCTTCAACAATACAATCAATCTTTTTTCCTATTAGTTTTTTATTTATTTCTGATGAAACAGCTTGTTGAAGTGTCATTAACTGTTTTCTGCGCTGTTTTTTTATCGATGCTTTAACTTGGGGTTTTAATTTATCTGCCTTTGTATTTTTTTCTCTTGAAAATTCAAAAACACCAAGTTTATCAATTTTCATTTCTTTTATAAAATCATATAATTCTTTAAAATCTTCTTCTGTTTCAGTCGGATATCCCACAATAAATGTTGTTCTTATTGCAACATTCGGAATAATCTTTCTTATTTTTTTTATTAGTTTTTTATTATCTATAATAGGTCTATTCATAGCTTCAAGTATATTTTTACTTACATGTTGAAGCGGAACATCTATATATTTAACAACTTTATCAAGTTTGTTGATTGTTTCAAGCAAGTCGTCAGTTAATAATGAAGGATATGTATACATTATCCTAATCCAATTGAGTTCATTTATTTTATTCAATTCAATTAAAAGCTTTTTTAATGACGGTTTACCGTATATATCTTTACCGTAACTTGTAGTATCCTGTGCAATTAAAACAATTTCACTTACGCCTTTTTTTGCTAAATCTTTTGCTTCTTTAACAATATTTTCAATTTTTCTTGATTTATAATGTCCTCTTAATTGCGGAATAATACAGTAACCGCAATTAAAATCGCATCCGTCGGCAATTTTTATATAAGAGCTTGCACCCATTGTAATTTGCTGGCGTTCTATATCTTCAGGATATTTATATTCCGGATTTTCGTTTACCTCATATCTCGTTTCTTTTGTTTTTGTGACTTTTTTAACAATATCAACTATTTTATCAATGTCTGATGTTCCTACAAAGCCTATTGCTTCAGGAATTAGTTTCTGCAATTCTTTTTTATGCTTTTGAGGAAGACAACCGGCAATAATAACCTTTTTCCCTGCATTTATCATTTCAAATATTGAAGCAACAGATTCTTTTTCCGCATCATGAATAAAAGAACATGTATTTATAATTACTATATCTGCTTTTGTTTCATCCAGTGTTATTTTATAACCGTTTGCTGCGAGTTTACCCAGCATAAGCTCGGAATCTATCAAATTTTTTGCACAACCGTGGTTAATTAACGCAATTTGTCTCATTTATATATTCTTTCTTTTATAAAATTCTATTCCGTTTTTTCTTTCAGATAAGTCATAATTATTTTTAATAATTTTCTCATAAAAATTCTGTGCATAATTTTTTCCGAAGAAACTGCTTCCGTATTCTATATTATCTATAGGTAAAATAATTATATTTTCCGGCAGATTTTTATTAAAATCATTTATAATTCTTTCTTCGCCAAAAACATCGTTATAAAATAAAGGACTTAAATTATAATAAAATTTGTTCAAATAACTATCCGTAAAATGAGCATTATTAGCAAAATAGTTAATAATACATCCCTCAGGAAGTACAACATAGCTGCTGTTATTATTTTTTATATATTCTAATGCCGTATTTATAATTTGACCTTCTTTTTGATAGGTATAAACAGTTCCTTTCGGAGTTTCAAGTTTATAGTTTTTGTATTGCAACGAAGAAAAATCCTCAGCGGCAAATATTAATATGCAGGCAGTCAAAATTATTGCTATAAATTTTTCCGTATACTTTGCTGTCAAAATAAGTGCAGCTAATGCACATATCGGGAAAATGAAAAGTCCCATATGATTTATATTTAAGTACAAACAAGATTTTGCACTTGCTGTTATAGCACAAAGTATAAATACAAATAATGCTTTATTTTCATAAATATCTTTGAATTTAATTCCGAATAAAATTAAATTTAAAATAGGAATAACTGCAAATATTGCCATTATCCCGTTATTTTTTATTAACCCGATAAGATATGAAGCACTAAAGAATACACCTACTTTATTAAAAAACAGTTTAACTAAAGGTGCATTAACAAGATTTTGTGTTAAAACAAAAGTTTCTTTTATATCATGGACTCTTAAACCTGTTATAAATAGTAACCCCAAACTTATTAAAGGAACCAATAAAAAACATAAAACAGCTTTTATAGAATTCTTTATTCCTATTGGTTTTAGAAAGCAGAATACATATATTAAAATTAATAAATACAGTAAAAATTCATATTTATTTGCGATACTTATACCTGCAAACAGACAAGATAAATATGCCATATTAATATTATTGTTTTTTATATATTTGATTAAAAATAATACCGAAAGTAAAAATGAAGAAAGAGCATATACTATTGCAAAACAGTATGTAAGATTTGAATTATATAAAAATGTCGGGAATACAAGAGCAAAAATCATTACAACTGCAAACAGAAAAGAAAATGATTTTTTCAGAAATTCTCTTGATAAAAGATATAAAGTAATAATTATTATAAGTGAATTTAAACATCCCACATTGTATAATACGTTTATTTTCTGTCCGAAAAACATCATTAAATACTCATTAATTTGGTATGATAATGCACCGTAAATATTATAAATATCTTTATATATGCAATTTCCGTATAACATTTGCTCGGGAATAAAAAATTCTCTGCCTGTATCAATCAACAATAAGCCTTGTTTTAAATAAAAAAACGGCAAAATCGCAAAAAACAGCAGAATTAATAAAAATATAATTCCTATATCTTTTTTAAAAAAATTCTGCATAATTTAGTCCTTTTGTATAAAAGTTAATGTTAATTGCGGAACATCCGGCAATGTTTGTTTTGCTTTTTTCTTTGAAAGGTCTTTAGAATAATCTTTTTGCATTCTCGTCATAAGACTTTGTGCTTTTGAAACAACACTTTCAGGTAATCCTGCCATCTTCGCTACCTGAATACCATAGCTCTTACTTGCGCTGCCGGGAACAACTTTTCTTAAAAACTGAATTTCGCCGTTTTCTTCCGAAAGAGTTATTCTGTAATTTTTTATTTGTTCTATAGAATTAGGCATAACATTCAGTTCATGATAATGAGTTGCGAATATAGTTCTTGCCTTAATTTTAGTTGCTATATATTCGGCAACTGACCATGCTATTGCAACACCGTCATATGTCGATGTACCTCTGCCTATTTCGTCAAGCAGAATTAAGCTTTTTTCAGTTGCACTGTTTAAAATATATGCCGTTTCATTCATCTCGACCATAAAAGTGGATTGACCTAAAGATAAATCATCTACAGCACCGACTCTTGTAAAAATCTTATCTACTATACCTATTCTCGCATATGAAGCAGGGACATAAGAACCTATTTGAGCAAGAAGAACAATTAAGGCATTTTGTCGCATATATGTTGATTTCCCTGCCATATTAGGTCCTGTTAGTATCATAAACTGAGTATCTTCATTGTTTTTTGTATCGGCTATCAGTTTTAAATCATTAGGAACATACTGCCCCATAGGTAAAATCTTTTCAACAACAGGATGTCTTCCGTCTTTAATAAATATTTCGTTAGTATCCGTTATTTCGGGTTTTGTATAATTTGATTCTGTTGCATTTACCGCAAACGATAATAAAACATCCGCTCTTGCAAGAAAATGTGCTGTTTCCATTACTGTATCAACAAAACTTTTTGCATATTCGCATAAATCTTCAAAGATTTTTTGTTCGAGTTCTATAGATTTAAATTGAGCCGATAAAACATCATTTTCATGCTTTTTAAGTTCTTCAGTCATATATCTTTCGGCATTTGTTAAAGTCTGCTTTCTGATATAATTCATCGGAACTTGGCTCAGATTTGATTTCGTTACTTCTATAAAGAAACCGAAGTTTCTGTTATAACTTACTCTTAGATTTTTAATACCCGTTAATTCTTTTTGTTCTGCCTCAAAGTTTTTAAGCCATTCTTCTCCGCCTGTTAAAAGACTTCTGAAATAATCCAAATCACTGTTTACGTTATCTTTTATAAATCCGCCGTCTTTAGTGCTTACTGTTGCATTTTCATCAATTGTTCTGTTAATAATTGAAGCAAATTCGTATAAGTCATTACTCTTTTGAGTGAAACTGTTTAAATATTCGGTTTTAAATGTTTTAAAAATACTTTCTAAATTTGGGAACAAAGAAAAAGTATCTTTTAGCGCAAGAAAATCTCTTGGGTTTGCACTTCCGTTGCTTAACTTAATACCGAGCCTTTCTATGTCACAAACCCTATCCATTATATTTATAAGATTTAATCTGCTTTGAGTATTATTTATTAATTCCTCAACAGAATCTAATCTTTTGTTTAGTTCATCAATATTTTTTACCGGTTGAGTAAGCCAATTTTTTAAAAGCCTTGAACCCATTGGCGTTTTTACTTTATCAATTGCCCAGTATAAACTTCCGTATTTCGATTTGTCTCTTGAAGTTTCAATTAATTCCAAATTTCTTCTTGTACTTGCATCTATAGAAACATAATCGGAAATGGAATAAGGCCGGATAACATCAAATTTAGGCAAAACTCCCTTTTGAGTTTCAACAAGATATTCAAGGATTGCACCTGCAGCCAGAAATGCAATTTTATATTCATTATATCCAAATGCTTCAAGAGAAGTTACATTAAAAACTTCTTTTATATTTTTTACTGCTTGTTCTTCATTAAAAGAAGTTATTGACATTTTAGTACATGGATACATTGAAGTTATTTCTTCGGGCAAATCAATTTTTTCATCGGGAACAATCTGAAACGGCTGTATTTTCTGTTTTTTTATCGGGGAAAGTATCTCAGACGGCTTTATTCTCGCCAATTCCGATAAAATTTCTTCCAAATTGCCTTTTGTAACTTTAAATTCACCTGTTGATATATCTGTATATGCTAATCCGTAATCATTATTTATATTTATAACACTTGCAAGAAAATTGTTTCCGGTCGGTTCTAATAAATTAAGCTCTGTTACCGTACCTGCGGTTATAGTTTTAACAATATCTCGTTTTACAAGACCTTTTGCCTCTTTTGGATTTTCCAATTGCTCGCAAATAGCAACTTTGTAGTTTTTATTTAAAAGTTTGGGAATATATGTATTCAATGACTTTACCGGTATTCCGGCCATTGGAACTTTACCTATAGCACCGCCGTCTTTATGTGTTAAAGTTAAACCTAATTCTTTTGAAAATAAAACTGCATCTTCAAAAAAGCCTTCGTAAAAATCACCCATTCTGTAGAGCAAAACAACTTCCTGATATTTCCTTTTTACATCAAGAAATTGTTTAAACATAGGCGTTGCCTGTTCATAATCAACTTCTAAACTATTATAATTCTTGATTTCTTCGTTCATCATAGCTATACTTAATGTAATACAAATTCAGGTATATTTCAACGAAATACATATTTTAGTAAAGGAGTATTAATGAAGGGTTGTTTCAGTATCATAATAAAGACTGTTATTGCGGTTTTGGTATTTTTTGGACTAGTACATCTCGGCGTTGTAGATTTTATAAAAGAAAAACTCAGTGAGCATAATTTGGGTTTTCAACAGGAAATTAAAAGTGAAAAAGAAATTGTTGATTTATCCCAAATAGATGATGAATATGCTGTTGATAAAGATTTAAAAGTATTAAAAAACAGAATGATTATAGCTGAGCATAAAGCAACTGGTCAAAAAATGATTATGATAGAACCTTCAAACGGCAGTATTTTAACAAAAGAAGATATAACTGCAGATAACATACAACAAAAAATTAATGAAATAGTCAATAAATACAAATATAAAGTAGTTAAATTCGATAAAGTTGAAGTCACAAAGCATGGTTCGTTCGAAGGAATTAATCAAGAAATTCCGTATGTAAAAGTAAATGCGGAAATTTCTAATCTTCCGATTAAAGGTTATGAGGGGATTTTAGGAGTTGCGGAACTTGAAAACGGGAAAAATTTAATTGTTTTATCCGTAAATCAAAGCGGTAAATATTCACAAATAATAACGGATGCATTCTACGGGAAAGTCGAATAATGAACGATGAATATAAAAAATTAATGCGAAAATGCATTAATCTTGCAAAAAAGAGTGAAGGGCATGTTTCTCCAAACCCATTAGTCGGCGCAATTATATTTGATGATAAATTTCGGATTATTTCGGAAGGCAGACACGAAAAATGCGGTGAAAATCATGCCGAAAGAAATGCTGTATTTGCTGCAACAGAAAATTTAAAAGGGAAGTCTATAATTGTTAACTTAGAGCCGTGTTCGCATTTTGGGAAAACTCCACCCTGCGCAGATTTACTTATAGAAAAAGGTTTTAAAAGAGTTATTGTAGGAATGGTTGACCCTAATCCCATAGTTTCAGGACGTGGTATAAAAAAGTTAAAAGAAAACGGTATTGAAGTTATAACGGGTATTCTTGAAGATGAATGTAAAAAATTAAATGAAATCTTTATAAAAAATCAAATGGAGAAAAAACCATATATAACAATAAAAACAGCAACGACTCTTGACGGAAAAATTGCAACAAAAACAGGTTCTTCAAAATGGATAACGGATGAAACTTCAAGAAAAGAAGTACAAAAATTAAGAAATAAATATGATGCCGTTTTAACAAGCTCCTCAACAGTCATACAGGATAATCCTTCTATGACTTGCCGATTAAAAAACGGTAGAAATCCTGTTAGGGTGGTTATAGATACAAATTTATCCACCCCGCCAAACAGTAAAATATACGAAAATAACAATGCAAAGGTAATTATTATTACCGGCATTAAACCCGAAAAGAAATATCCAAAAAATGTAGAAATAATAAAATGTAAACTAAAAAACGGGCATGTTGACTTAAAAGAAGCCGTTTCTATTCTATATAAAAAAGGCATTATGAGTATTCTTATTGAAGCTGGCGGAATATTAACAAATGCCTTTATTCAGGAAAAACTTGCGGATAAACTTATTCAATTTGTTGCACCAAAAATTTTGGCCGATAAAAATGCAAAAACATTCGCTGAAGGCTGTAGCAGAAAAGAAATCGCAGAATGTAACAATTTAATTATAACCTCGACGAAAAAGCTAAAAAACGATATAATAATTGAAGGCATTTTTGTTAAATAGCTTGGGAAAGAGATATTATGATAAACAAAATAAGTCAATTTAACTGTAATCCTATGTCATTTAAACAGCAAAAGAATAACGAGGTTCAAAATAACTCACTTGGGACAAAAGCCGCTGTTTTTGCGGATAGTTTTGCAAAACATACCGTAGATTCCGCACCAATGCTATTTTCTTTGACTACAGTTTGGGCTTTAATGGAAAAATCGGCTAAGAAAATTTCTTTTACTAAAGCATTTGCAAATAATATAAAATATTATTTTGTACCGGTAATACTTACTTCTTCTGCAGTATTATCGGCTATTGAGAATAAAGAAAGGTTAAAAAATAATACATAAAGTCTATTATCAATAATAGTTTTTAATGTATAATAAAGTTATGGAACAGAACAATATAGCAAACGAACAGAATAACGTAGCAGACACAATTCATACTCTTCAAAAAAATGTATTGGAATTACATAATCTTTTTGATTTAAATATGGTTGCAAATCAATCACGTACTGTTGAAGACTTGCTTTCTAAAGTGGCAGATTTGGTTAAAGCATCCATTGGACTTACAAGTATAAGATTTTTTGTTTCTAATAACGGGTTATTTCAAACAAAAAACGTTGTTTCTGATTCTGATTTAGAGTTTGAATTTGCAGGCGATAATGCTCCATTCTTACAGAATGAAACAGAAGAACTAATAAGAGTTGTTAATCATGATGGCAGTCCTATTTATAAGGCTTTTTGGACCGCAAACAATCTTAATGAACTTCAAAGTGAATATTTAAAGGTATTTTATAACGAAGGAGTTCCTTTTTGTGTTTGTTCTATAAGCGGAAAAGAAGATAATTCCGATTTTACGGAAGATGATTATAAATATTTAAATCAAGTCTTCAGTTGTATTGAACCTATTTTAAGAAAATTTATAAAAAATAAAGAACAAGAAACAAAAATTCTTGAATTAAATAAAACAATACATAATTTATCTATTCTTTATAATATTTCACAAGCTGTGAACTTTATAGATGATTTAAAAAGATTAATAAGCGTTATTCTTGATAAGGCTATAGAAACGGTAAATGCAGAAAAAGGCTCATTAATGCTTTATGATCAATCAGATAATACACTACAGGTAAAAGTAGTATACGGCTTGAAAGATAAAAAGCATGAAGAAGACATAAATAACGGTATTGTTGAATGTAAAAAAATGAAACCGGATTCAGGTATTGCAGGCAAGGTATTTACCGAAAAGAAATCAATCATAACAAACCTTGGAGGACAAGATCCGAGATTTAAACAATTCTCATCAGATAATAATGTTTCTTCTCTTATTTGTGTTCCCCTGATTGCAAAAGGTGAATGTATCGGTATTATTAATATTACAAATAAGAAAAACGGAAAGTTGTTCAATAAAAAAGATTTGGAATTTGTTGAAGCACTTGCAAATCAGGCATCTATCGCTGTAGATAATGCTCAATTATACGAGCTCGCGACTAAAGACGGTTTAACAAAATTATATATACACAGGCATTTCTATAACTTACTTGATTCTGAAATTAAAAGAGTTCAAAGATATCACCATGTATTATCTTTGGTTATGATGGATATTGATAATTTCAAACACGTAAATGATACGTACGGTCACTTGGTTGGTGATATGGTATTAAAAGAAATAGCTGCAACCATTCAAAAAACAGTAAGACATGTTGATATTCCGGCAAGATACGGCGGTGAAGAATTTACAATTATTCTTCCCGAGACACCTGCTATTAATGGTGTTACTATTGCTGAACGTTTGAGAAAAAGAATCAGTGAAATTGAAGTCAGAGTTGATGAAAATACCGTTGTTCGTCCGACTGTAAGTATAGGACTTGCTGAATATCCTAATGCTGCAGACGATATAAATGATTTAATTGATTGGGCTGATAAAGCTCTATATGTATCCAAGGAAAACGGTAAAAACTGTATTCATTTATATTTTGACGGAAACTTTACCAGATATAATCCTCCGCAGTAATTTGTTAAAATTCATAAACATTTTTAGTCAGTAAATAAACGGAAAAGCATGATTGCAATATAATTATATTGTAAGTATTTTTTGCGGGAAGGAAAAATATTGAAGACAGCTATATATCCGGGAAGTTTTGATCCAATAACAAAAGGACATTTGGATGTTCTTAAAAGAGCTGCCGATATTTTTGACAAGGTTATTCTTGTTGTATCCGTAAATGTTAATAAAAAAAGCTTTTTAACATTAGAAGAAAAGTTATCTTTAATAAAAGAATCCTGCAAAGACATACCAAATGTTGAAGTTGACAGTTTTGACGGCTTGACAATTGAATATGCAAAGAAAAGAAATGCAAATGTTCTAATAAGAGGACTAAGGGCTGTATCTGATTTTGAATATGAAATGCAGTTATCACAAGCGAACAGTGCATTATGTAAGGATATTCATACTGTTTTTCTTATTACAAAACCAAAATATAACTTTATTTCATCGGGCACGGTAAGAGAAATTGCTTTAATGAAAGGCGATGTTTCAAAGTTTGTACCCGAACCCGTAGCAAAATTTTTAGAATCAAAATATACGAAAGGTTAAACCATGACAGAGTTAAGAGTTAATCAATTAATAGAAGAAGCTGATGAACTATTGGATAATAAGTTTCATGTAGGCAGCTATTGCTTATTTATGAATACTGATGATATCCAAGACATATTAAGTAAAATCAGAGCAATCTTACCTGAAGAAATCAGAACAGCAGAAATGATTTTGAAAAGACGAGACGATATTTATATGGAAGCTCAAAGCAGAGCAGACAGAATTATAAACGAAGCTCAAAACACAGCTGCTAATATTTTAAGTGAATCCGAATTAATTAGAGCAGTAAGAGAAAAAGCATCAAAATTACAAGAACAAGTTAAAGAAAGCTGCGATGAGATGAAAAATAAAGCTGTTGAAGAAACAGATTCATTACGCAGAACTGCTTATCAAGAAGCTATGGAAATTAAAGAAGGTGCTAAGTCATATGCAGAAAGCCTTTTAAATGAATTAGAACGTGATATAGATAAAGTACATAAGCATATAAGACACTGCCAAGAATATGTAGCTCAACAAAAAGAAACAACTCGCAGCTATAATCCGCAGAAAATACCGGCAGAAAAATAAAGTTAATCAGGAAGGTTAGATAAATAGGAGGAAAAATGCCGGCAAAGGTTGCAAAAAAAGCAGAGTCGGGCATGCTAAAAATGTTACCGCAAAGTTTAGAAGCTGAAGAAGCGGTATTGGGGGCTGTTCTTGTAAACCCTGTTTCTATTGGGAGAATTGTTGAAACTTTAAAACCCGAAAGTTTTTATAAACCTGCTCATAAACTTATATATGAAGCAATTCTGGAACTTTATAAAAAAAATGAAGCTATTGATATTGTTACTGTATCAGAACTTTTACGAAATAAAGAAGAACTGGAAAATGCAGGCGGAAGAGCATATATTAATGACCTTGCACTAAATGTTGTAACCACGGCAAATGTTGAATTTTATTCTAAAATTATTCAGGAAAAAGAAATAAAACGTGCATTGATAAATGCAGGTTCTGAAATTGTTGCAATGTCATATGAAAATGAAGAAACAGATATTGTTCTAGATAACGCACAAAAACTTATATTCAATATTGCAGCTGAAAGAAATACAAGCGACCTTATTCCTATTCAGGATTTGGTTGTAGCAAGTTATGAACAAATAGAAGACAGATTTAACAATAAAGATGATTTGGTCGGGGTGACAACCGGATTTTATGATTTAAATGCCTTAACCTCCGGTCTTCAGAAGTCGGACTTGATAATTCTTGCTGCACGTCCATCAATGGGGAAGACTGCATTTGCATTAAATCTTGCTCGAAATGTTGCAATACAAGGGAAAAAAGGAGTTGCTATATTTTCTTTAGAAATGCCTAAGCAGCAGCTCGTAAAACGTATGCTTTGTGCAGAGGCGGAGGTTGATACCCAGCGTATAACTTCAGGCAATATGCAGCCAAAAGACTGGGAAAAACTGGTAGATGCAATGACAAGATTATCGGATGCCAAAATATATATAGATGATACTCCAAACATTACCGCAATTGATATAAAAGCAAAGTGCAGACGTTTAATGATGGAAGAAAAAGATTTAGGACTTATAGTTGTCGACTACCTTCAATTAATGGAAGGCGGCGGAAATCCGAACGACAGAAACCAGCAAATTTCTATGATTTCCCGTTCTCTAAAAGGACTTGCAAGAGAGCTGGATGTTCCTATTATTGCACTTTCACAGTTATCCAGAGGTGTTGAGCAGCGAAACGATAAACGTCCTATGTTATCAGATTTAAGAGATTCCGGCGCAATTGAACAGGATGCTGATATTGTAATGTTTATATACAGGGATGAATACTATAATCAAGACAACATTGAAAATAAAGGTAAGGCAGAAATAATTATTGCAAAGCACAGAAACGGACCTGTCGGAAAAATTGATTTATTGTTCCAATCAAATATTACAAAATTTAAGAACCAAACAAAAACAACAGAATTTTAATCATTTAGTTGATTATAAATTTCGCCAATCATATAAAGACTGCCGGTAATTATTTTTAATTCCGGTCTGTTGATTATTTTTTTTAGATTTTCAGCTTTTTTAATATTTAATAACCAAGGAACATTTTTTATATATTCTTCAAACTTAACGGCATTTTTGTATGAAAAATCTATATAATATATTTCATCATCAGGTTTAAACAGTATTTTAGCAACTGATTTGTAATCTTTTGTATTAATTGTCGAATAAATATAAATTTTCTTTTCACTGCTGAAATAATAATCAAGGCTTTTCTTTAATTCACTTGCGGCATCAGGGTTATGAGCTCCGTCAATAATAATGTTTTTTTCTTTTCTGTATTCCAATCTGGCATTCCATTTTACGGTTTTTAAGCCTTCTTTTAAATTTATTTTATAACCGTTAGATGCAATAAATTCTGCCGCTTTTACGGCAAGTTCCAAGTTTTGCTTTTGATATGAGCCTAAAAGCGGAAAATCATACGCTTCATTATCTATAACAGCAATATTCTTGCCGTTTGAATATTTGATTTCCAAATTTTTATCCGTAAATAAAACCTTCGCTTGAACTGCTTTTGCAACTTTTTTTATTGTATCCGTACCTCTATTATCACCAGAAACTATAACAGTAGAGTTTTTCTTTATTATTCCCGCTTTTTCATAAGCAATTTTATCAATGGTATCACCGAGCCTGTCCGTATGGTCAAGAGATATTGATGTAATTATTTCACAGACAGGCATTGTACAAACATTTGTTGCATCATATCTTCCGCCCATGCCTGTTTCTATAACGGCAAAATCAACACAATTATCGGCAAAATATTTAAATGCACAGGCTGTAAGAATTTCAAATTCCGTTAAATCTATATTATTTTTCTCAGAAATTTCACATATTTCATTTACATATTTCGCAAAATCCTGCTGTGATATTTCGATATTATCTATTTTTATTCTTTCGGTATATTCTGCAAGGTGAGGGCTTGTATATAAAGCCGTTTTATATTCTGATTTTTTTAAAATATTTGCAAGAATTGCACAAACCGAACCTTTACCGTTAGTTCCTGCTACATGAATTACTTTTATTTTTTCCTGCGGATTACCAAGTAATTCCAGAACCGACAGCATTCTGTCCAGACCTAAATTTATATAAAACTTTCCTTGTGAGGTTAAAAGTTCTTTTGCTTGTTTATAATTTAATATCATTTTATTATGCTTTTTAATTGCTTAACGATTTCATCCGTCGGATTGCTTTTTGCAAGTTCTTCGCAGCATAGCCTCATACGATTTAACGTCTCGTCATCATTCATTTGTTTAACTTTTTCAAGTAAATTTTCACCGTTGCAGTCAGCATCTTCAAGATATAAAGAAACTCCTTTTTCACACATTTCTTTTGCATTCTTTCGTTGATGATCTTGTGCAGCGTAAGGATATGGAATTAATATTGAGGCAAGGCGGCATTGAAGAATTTCAGTTAAACTTAATGAACCTGCTCTTGCAATAACCATATCAGATGCTTTCAAAGGATAAACCATTTCATCAAAATACGGACGAATCATAATATTATTATTTTTTTTGTATTCGGGATACACTGTTTCTAAATCTATAATTACTTCGTCATATTTTTTTTTGCCTGTTTGCAAGATTACATACATTCCCATATCTTCACTTAATGTTTTGAGAATATTTACCATTGCGGAATTAATAGTTTTTGCACCCTGAGAACCCCCCATTGCGAAAATAACTTTTTTATCCTGCGGAATATTTAATTTATTTCTGGCATCCTGTTTCGTCACGGTAAAAAATGCTTCTCTTACAGGATTTCCGTTACAAATAATATTTTTAGATTTTAATACTTTTTTTGAACTTTCAAATGCAATTGAAACTATATTTGCTTTAGGCGCAGCCATCTTTGATACAAGACCGGGAACGGAATCACAATCATGAATCATATAGGGTCTTTTCATTGAAATAGCCGCAGTGACTATAGGTGCCGAAACATATCCGCCTGTTGTAAAAATAGCATCAGGATTATATTTTTTTAAATAAGAACGGGCTTTTAAAAAAGCAAAGAAAAATTGAACAGCCCATTTTGGCATTGCAAGACTGAGTTTTCGAGGCATACCCGAAACACTTACCGGCAAAAATTCAACTTGAGGATAATTCTTGCAAATATCATATTCCAGATTATCGGGATTTCCTATATAATAAATTTTTTCCGTATCTTCTTCTTTCAGAAGTTTTTCAACAACAGTAAATGCCGGATAGATATGTCCGCCTGTACCGCCGCCTGATATAAAATATTTTTTATTGGACATTTGTAGGTAACCTTCTTATTCTTTTTTTTGAAATATTTAATAATATACCTATCATACACATTGTTATAAATAAAGATGTACCGCCGTAACTTACAAACGGCATCGGGACACCTGTTGCGGGAAGCATTGAACTTGCAACAGCAATATTAATAAATGCCTGAATACAAATTGAAACAGTTATACCTGCTGATAATAATTTACCGAATACATCTTCACATTTTGCAGATACCAATAACCCCCTTTGCAAGAATGCAAGAAACAAGCCTATAATTAAAAGGCAGCCCAAAAATCCGAATTCTTCCGCCCAAACGGCATATATAAAGTCTGTATGTCCCTCAGGAAGCCAGCCTAATTTTTGAACGGAACTTCCGTATCCGGTACCGAAAAATCCGCCTGCAACAAACGAAAGCATTGATTGAATAATGTTATATCCTGCACCATAAGGATCTGCTTCGGGATTTAACCATATCATAATTCTTTGTTTTTGGAAAGAACGTATGGCAAAAAATAACCCGAATACACCAAGTCCTATTGCACTAAATATGAGTCTTAGACTTCCTCCTGCAGCAAAATACATAAATAACGAAGAAGCCATTAATATCATTACCATACTTAAGTTTGGCTGTTTGAATATCAATGCTATCATTACAATTATAGGAAAATAATATTTATACATTTTTTTATTGGAAAGGCTTATATCTTTTGAGAAAGCACTTGCAAGCAATAATATAACAGCAAGTTTTGCTGCTTCTGACGGCTGAAACTGTATAGGCCCCATTGTTAACCATCTTGTAGCACCGTTAACCGTTGTACCCCAAAAATGTACCGCAACAAGGAAAAACACAATAAGCCATGCAAAAGGAATAGCAATTCCGTTCAATGCTTTATAGTTAAATTTACTGAAGCCGAACATAAAAATACAACCAAGTATAAACCATATAAATTGTCTTGCAACAAAAAATGTTGAATGAGTTCCTTGTATTATACATTTAGGAGCTCCGGCTGAAAATATTGCCAGAAATCCTACAATAATTAAAAAAAGTACTATAAAGACTAATGTATGGTCGTATGATGACAACATAACATCAGGTACTTTTGTTTGTTGAGTTGTATTATAACTTGGATTTGACATATTCTTTAAACACTTCTCCTCTGTGTTCATAGCTGTTAAACATATCATAACTTGCACAAGCAGGTGATAATAAAACAATTTCATTATCAAGAGTTAATGCGGTATCAACTGCTTCTTCAAGCGAGTTTGATAATATTATATTTGAAAATCCGTTTTTCTCCATATTTTCTTTGAAGCGTTGAGTTGCTTCGCCTATTAAAATAACGGTATTTACGTATTTATTAATATATTCTGTACAAAATTCGGTTAAATCGGTATTTTTATCACGACCGCCGGCAATTAAAGTAAGTTTTTTACCTTCAAATGCCTTAATTGCAACAAATGAAGCTTCAGGATTTGTTGCCTTGGAATCATTATAAAATGTTTTTCCGTTTACGTTTGCAACATATTCTATTCTGTGTTCAACAGGTTTAAATGATTTTATTCTTTCCTGTATATGCTCATTTGAAATACCTATTAATTTTGCAATTACTATTGCACACATTATATTTTGATAATTATGTTCTCCGACCAGTGAAATATCTTTTAATTTTATAATTTCTTCTTCTTCTTTACGTTTAAAAAATATAGCATCATTTTTTATATAGCAGCAATTGCTTTGCAGTTCTTTTGCATATACGAATTTATCTCCCGTATATTGTTTAGAAAATTCATATATCTTTTCATCGGCACCTGAAAATACCGCATACATGGGCTGTTTGTAATCTTTAAACAAACCAGCTTTTGCTTCAAAGTAATTTTCAAGTCCGCCATGCCAGTCAATATGATCAGGAGTAAAAGTTAAGAAGCAGGCAATTTGTGGTCTGAAAGTCGGTGCAGTTGCCAATTGAAACGAACTGACTTCGCATACAAAAAAGTCGGGCTTTTGTTCCAATAAAGATGTCGGAGGAACTCCAACATTTCCGCAAGCCGGAGCATTATATTCACTGTTTAAGATATGAGAAGCAAGCAGAGTTGTTGTTGTCTTACCATTTGTACCGGTAATTGCAATAAAAGGAGCATTAGCTTCAAGATATGCAAGTTCAACTTCGCCTATTACGGGAATATTTTTTTCTTTTAATCTTTGAAATATCTCACTTTTAGGAGGTATCCCCGGACTTGTGATTGCAATGTATGCTCCATCAATAAATTCATCACTATGATGCCCTGTTTCGACATTAATACCTTCTAATAAAAGTTCTTGGTACATTTTCTGATTTTTATCTTCTAAAGGTTTAAATTCAGTCACATAACAGTCAGCACCTTGTTTTGAAAGATATTTTGCAGCTGCGCATCCGCTTTTAGATAATCCCAATATTAATACTTTTTTATCTATCCATTTTCTTTTCATAACAGCCTCTACCATAATATTTTAAATAAAACTACAGCAATCGTGCAGAATATCAATGTTACAAGAGAGAAAACAATAACAATTTTATTTTCACTCCAGCCGCAAAGTTCAAAATGATGATGAATAGGACTCATTTTGAAAACACGTTTTCCCGTTAATTTAAAGCTTGTAACTTGAATTATTACAGACAAAGTTTCGAGAGCAAAAACAATTGCAATTAATGCCAGCCATAATTCAAATTTGCCCATAACTGCCATTACTCCTAGTAGTCCTCCTAATGCCAGAGAACCGGTATCACCCATAAATACTTTTGCCGGATGTCTGTTAAAATGCAAAAATGCAACAACAGAACCAACTGTAGCCGCAGAAATAATCGCTAAATCAGTTTGTCCGGAAATAATACATATTAATGTGCAAGCAGCCATTGCTACAGCGCAATTGGCAGAAGCAAGTCCGTCCAATCCGTCTGTTAAATTTACAGCATTTGATACTCCTGTCATAAATAAAATTACAAAAAACGGATATAAATAAAGTAAATCAATACTGTAATTCCCTATATTTAAATATGTTTGATGTGCAATTGTCATATATATTGCAGGTAATAAAGAAATTGCTATTTGGAAAAATAATTTATTTCTGGGGGTTAACCCTGCTTTGTTTTCTTTATGCTTAATTTTCCCCAAATCATCGGTTAAACCTGTGAGCATAAAGAATAAAAAAGTCATTAAAATAATTAATGAACCGTGCGTTAAAGATTGATTCATTGTCAGAGCGGCAAGTGATGCTGCTATAATTGAAAGAACAATAAATACACCTCCGGTTGTCGGAGTGCCTGCTTTTTGTGCATGATTTTCAGGTGCATCTTCTAAAATATACTGCGTATACATTTTTTTCTTAAGAAATTCAATATATACAACACCGAATAATAATGTCAGTACAAATGCAACAAGCATAGAAACAACAATCAGTATATTAAAATCCATAGCTTATTTCTTTAACTCCTCAATAATTTCTTCAAATTTCATAAATCTTGATGCCTTAAAAAGAATATTTGAATTGGCCGGAACATTATTTCTTATAAAGTCAGCAAGTTCTTTTTTTGTTCCGAAATGCATTGTTTTACAATTTGCAGGTTTAATATATTTTGCCAAATCACCTATTGTTAGAAGATAATCAAAATTGAATTGTTCCAAAAACTTACCGGTTTCTTCATGATATTCTTCTTCATTAAGACCAAGTTCACCCATATCCCCGAGTACTACGGTCTTTGGTTGCGGGGTATATGACAAAAATGTTTTTAATGCGGCTTTTACTGACTCAGGATTAGAATTATAGCTGTCATTTATTATTTTAAATCCGTTTATTTCTTGTATATCCCAACGTTTTTCTATCGGTGAAAATTCTTCAAGTCCTTTTGCTATAAGAGTAGGCGTTAAATTGCAATACAAACCTGTCTCTATTACACTAAGAGCATTTTGTATATTATGTTCACCCGCAACATTTAATTTATATGTATTTCCTTTATAATCGAATACACTATTATCGGAGGTCATTTCCTTAATTTCCAAATCCTTGTCATCAAGGCTGAAATATACGGTTTTATGCTTATTATCATTTATTTCTTTTATAAGTTTATTATCGTGTGCAATAAGTATACCTTCTGAATTTAAATATTTTGTTATTTCAAATTTCGCTTTTGCAATATTAAGCAGAGAACCAAGTCTGCCTATATGAGCGCTTCCTGTATTAACAATAACAGCTATATCAGGCTGGGTATATTTTGAAAGAAGTTCTATTTCTCCAAAACCTCTCATTCCCATTTCAACAATAAGATATTTTGTTGTTGACTTTAGAGCAGAAAGTGTCTGGCAAAGACCTATTTCATTATTATGATTTAATTCTGATTTTACGGTTTCACCGGCATTTTTAAAAACGCTGTACATCATTTCTTTTACTGTAGTCTTACCGCTGCTGCCGGTTATTGCGATAGTAAAAGGTTTAATTTTATTTTTATAATAATTTGCAAGTTTTAAATATGCCTCTTTTGTATCTTCCACATAGAGTATAATTTCAGCATCATTAAAAACTTTAACTTTATCTGATGTGAAATAACCATTTGCACCTGATTTAACAGCATTCTCAATAAAAGTTTCCCCGTCAAAACTCTCACCTTTTAACGGAATATAAATATCACCTTTTTTAATTGTTCTTGTATCAGTAGAAAAACCGTATTCCTGATTTGATTTTATTCCTTTTATTATTTCGGCAGATGTTGCACTTACTATTTCTTCCAAATTAAGTTTCATAATATCCCCAGTTCTTCAACAATTTTATCATAAAACTTATGTTTTATTTAAATTGTGACAAAACATGTAGAGCTATTATTCATAATAATCTTTCAAGTATTTCTCTATCTTTATATTGAGCTTATTAATTTTTTCTAAATCTTTTTTATCCGAATTTATTATTTCATATTTATCAGTCGAAATTAAAATAATATTTGTTATATCTATTACACGTTTATCAATATTAAAGAAAGCTTTATAATACACTTCATCTGAATAATTACCTTTAAAAATATGATTGAACTTAAAATATTTTTGATAAACAGGAAAATATTTTTTAAAGAATATATTTTGGGGATTTTTAATATCCGGACTTGCACACATATTAGAAACAAAAATTCCTGCCTTTTTCAAACAATTTTTGATATTTAAAAAATAATCATCACTTAAAAATCTTAAGTCTATACCGTTATTATTTGCCACATCTACTATTATTAAATCATATTTATTTTTTGAATTTCTCAAATATGTAATACCGTCTTGCAAAATAAAATTAAATTTTTCAGACGGTTTAAATCCAAAGTAATTTTTTGCAATATCTATAGAATTTTCTTCTATATCTACAACATCAATTTTTTTTAACTTTTTAAAAAGAAATTCAAAATCATTAACTATTTTCCCCGAACCAAGACCTATAACCAGAATTTTTTCTATATTGGAATTTATTAAATAAGGTATCAGGAAATAATTAATATAAGGAAGATTCCCTTTATAAAATTTAGTATTAATAAATCCTGCTTGATAAGTATCTCCGTAATGCAGAAATCTGCCGATTTCATTTTCAACAACTTTTATAGTATGAAAATCTGATTCAACTTCAAAAAGGACTTTGTCGTCAAATATTTTTTCATTTATTATCTTTAACAATTTAGCATCAGGTTTGTGTATTGCCAGTTCTTCAGGAATTAATTCTTCACACATATTTTTTCTTCCAAAAGTTTAAAATCATAATTCAATGATTTTATCTTGTCTTCATTATATACAATATTATTTTTAACAAATTTCTCAAAAGTTTCCGAAAATTGCTCCGTTAAATTTATATAATCAAGATTAAATTCTTTTGCAAGAGTTTCAACTTTAATATCATAATTAACAGGTAATAATTTTACTCCTGCTTTTATGGCAATAAGGCAGGCATGATAGCGCATAGCAATAATAGCTTCCAAGTTTGAAATATCTTCGGTAACTTTTTCATTTGAAGTATTTTCAATAATTCTAACTTTTATTTCCGGATTTATTTCTTTTAGTTTTGAATATAATTTCTTTGCAACAGGCAAATCGAAATTATTCTGGAGAGATAATAGAAGAATTTCTTTATCTTGATAATATTTACATATGTTTTCAGCAAGCTCTATTATAAAGTTGTCAGTCATTGTTTTAAAACCGCGAAGTTGTATACCGATTTTCCCTTTATTATTTTGCTTGTTAACAGAAATATTCCAAACGGGATCATGGCATTTTACTGCCTTAATACCTATATTCTCAAGTAATTTAAAACTGTTTTCATCTCTAACTGTTATAAATGAAGCAGTTTTAAGCACTTGAAAAGTAAGATGTTTTAATAAAGTATTGCTAATCGGTCCTATTCCTTGTGCAAAAATTACTGTTTTTTTACCAAATAGTTGAGCAATAACAAGAATCATTAAATAATATATTAAACTTTTAGCACTTGTTTTATCCTGAAGCAGGCTGCCTCCTCCTGAAATTAAGCAATCACAGTTTATTAACTGCTTTATTATTGCTTTTATATCAAAAGAATGTATGCTGTTTACACAGAGATTTTCAGCTGTTTTTTTAGGATTTGATGAAAAAACCGTTATTTCCGGATTATCTGAAAATCGTTTTAAATTTTCAACAAGTATTTTTAAGATAGTTTCATCACCGAAATTATCGAACCCGTAATATCCTGAAATACATAATTTCTTAGTCATTTTGACCTTTAAAAATTTTATACACTTCTTCTTTCGATGGTATAGATTTAATAGCACCAAAATTTTTAATTTGGAGTCCGGCTACAACAGAACCCAAAGCAGCGGCCTTAAAAGGCGACATTCCCGAAACAATACCATGTAATACACCGCCGTTAAAAGCATCTCCGGCACCTGTATCATCAGTAACATCTTCATTTATAAATTTAATGAATTCAGTTTTACCTTGAGAACCGACATAATAACCTTTATCTGCGGAAGATTTAAGAATTACCGTTGAAATACCTTTGTCCCACATATATTTTATTGCATTATCTCTTGATTCGGAATCTATTACAACTTTAGAATCATATCTTTCATTTAAGAAAATTATATCAATATAATCAACAATATCGTTAAAGGCTTCTTTTGCTTCATCTTCCGTCCAAATTTTTGTTGTAAAATTGGGGTCATAAGCAGTTAAAACACCATTTTCTTTTGCTGTCTTAAATGCCTCTTTAACAGCTTCTCTTGCCGATATTGAAAGCGATTGAGTTATACCTGTTGTATACAGTAAAGATGAATTTTGAATATAATCTGTAGGAACATCTTCTATAGAAAGATTTGTAGCTGCTGTCTTTTTTCTGTAGAAAGAAAATTCTTTTGATGTATTATCTTTATTTTTTGAAACCATATAAAGACCGTTGATTCCTTGAACAGGTTTAACATGAGATATATCAAGTCCTTCTTCCTGCCAGCTTTCCATTAAATAATCTTTAAAACAATCCATACCTATTCTGGAAATAAAACCAACTTTAGAACCTAATCTTAAAGCTGCGATTGCGGTTGTCAAAGTATCACCGCCATAGTATTTATACAAACTTGTTGCAGTTGTTAAATTTTCACTTGTGGAAAGCTCTATCAGGCTTTCTCCTATTGTTATAATATCAAGTTTATTGCTCATAATTTTGCTTCTTTTAATCTGACTTTATCAGAAATTACTTAAATAATCAAATTATTCTCAAGTAGTTATTAATTGTCTTTGGTGTGTTCATCTTATATATTCTTTTTGAAATTTCATTATAGGTTGGAGTTTCGGAAGAAAAACTCAAATATTTTCTGTAAAATCTTTTTGCAGCTGAAGTATTTCCGAGTTTTTCATAACAAATACCAAGTGCTAAATAAGCTCTATAATATTCCTTATTCATTTTTATTACTTGTCTGAACAATTTTGCACTATTATAATAGTCTTCCAAATACATATATAATGTAGCTTTTTGTATATATGCTCTTATATAATTCGGGTTTGTTTCAATAATTTTTTGATAAATCATTAAAGCCATATCCTCTTCTTCAATCATTTCATGAACAAGAGCAAGCTGCATTTGCATATCAACATTTTCGGGCTCCAGTTTAATGGAAACTCTTAAATGTTTTATGCCATCCTCAAAATTACCGTTAATAATATTGCACAATGCAAGTTCTTTTTGTACAACAAAATCAGAAGGCAGAATTTTTTCTGCTTTTTGAAGATTTAAAATTGCTTTATTATAATTTTTTAATTGTTTATATGCTATGGCAATGCCTATATATGATGTGGGGTTATTTTTATTTATGAGTATAGAGTGAAGATATCTGTCAATTGATTCTTTATATTTGTTATTTTGACGAAGTTCTTCAGCCTGCATAAAATAATCTTTAGCAAGAGAATTGTTTTCTCCGCTGTAATTAAGATTTTCTATTGTGCTGTTTTTATGCAAAACCAAAATATATCCCCTTTTTATATCTTAATTTTAGGAAATAATAAAAAGGGGGAATATAGTCTATAGATTGAAATTCATTGACCTAAAGATTAATATCGGATTAAATTAAAAATTCTCTTAATTGTTTAATATTATTTTTTGTACGCAGTTTTTTTAGTGCCATCGCTTCAATTTGTCTTATACGTTCTTTTGAAAATCCCATATCTTTACCCAATTGTTCTAACGTTTTAGGTTTATTCCCATTTATACCAAACCTTTCGGTTATGATTTTTCGTTCCTTGTTATTTAATTCTTTTAATAATTTTTCTACATTTTGTTTTAAAAAAGTAAGTTGTACATTAAATTCAGGTGAATTATAATTTTCATCCGGAATATAATCTTCAAGTGAAAGATTTTCCGCAATAGGAGCATCCAAACTTACAGGCTCAAGTTGAATGGTTTTCATTACAAGGATAACTTGTTTTACCGGCATTCTTATTTTTTTTGCTATTTCTTCCAGTGACGGTTCTTTACCTGTATAATAAGATAATTCAAAAATAGCTTTCTTTACCAATCTTATTTTATCAATCATATGTACGGGAATTCTTATAATTCTTGCATTATTTGCAATTGCTCTTGCTATAGTTTGACGTATCCACCAAGTTGCATAGGTGGAAAATTTAAATCCTTTAGAATAATCAAATCTGTTGACCGCCTTTATTAGACCAAGAGTTCCTTCTTGGACTAAATCCATAAATAAAACCCCCTGCCCCGTATACTTTTTGGCAATACTAACAACTAATCTTAAGTTTGCTTGAATTAGTTTTTTCTTTGCTTCTATTGATTTTTGCTCATCTCCTTCCTGAATAGTTCTCCCAATCTCCGATTCTTCTGCTTTCTTTAATAATTTTGTTTTTCCGATATCTTTTAAATACATTTGTAAAATATCATCTTTATTAACAATGTTATTAAAGGATGTTATTTCTTCTTCATCTTCCGCACATATATCATAAATGTATTCCGTTTCCATAATTAATCCCCAATCTTTTATAATTTGATTGACGATAAAATAATGTTTTAGTTCCACTAAATACTATATTAATTTATGTAAATAATTGTTAACATTCATGCAATTTCCAATATAAAAAAAACTTTATATCTATGTAAGGTGTTAGTTTAGTTTTGGGTATGGTTTTATGGTAGAAAAATTTAAAGAAAAGCATTCGGATTTTTATGAATCCAGAACATCTTCATTTTATAACAATAGATTATCTTCTGCGTATTCGAGAAGAAATAATAGAAATGAAGATAAAAGTATTTTTGAAGATCAAGTTAAAGAAGATTCACAGGTATCAATTTTGGAAGAAAAATTGGATTCGGTAAAAGACAATCAAGGTATTTTCCAAAAAGGTTTCAATGATATTAAAGAAGGTATTGGTGTAGGAACCAGCGATACAAAATGTGAAGATATAATAGAAAAATATAAAAAAGGTGAAGTAACCTTTGAAGAAGCTGAAAACGAAATTGATAAATATGATGAGAAACAAAAAAGCGGTCTTAATACATTTGCGAATATCTTGGCAAGTGTAGCTGCAGTAGCGGCAGGAACAATATTGACCGTGGCAACCGGAGGTGCGGCAGCTCCGCTGGCTGTAATTGCAGTAGGTGCAGCAGCAGGTGCCGTTACGAAAGCAGGCTCGAAACTTGTAGACAGAGCAACAAATGAAGTTAAAGGCGATGATTTTGATGGTAAAACATTGGCAAAAGATGCGCTGTCAGGTGCGGTAACAGGTTCAATAGCAGCGGCTACAATGGGAAGCGGCAGTATTGGAACTCAAACATTGGGAGCAGCCGCTAAATCAAGTGCCAAATCGTTTGCAGTTACAGGTGCAATAAGCGGTGGTGCAAATTATACTATAGATTGTGCCGTAGACGGAAAAGAATTTAAGACAAAAGAATTTGCAAGTGAGGTTATAGTTAATGCAGCAGTAGGTGCAGCAACCGGCGGTGTTGTCGGAAGCGTATCTCACGGAGTAAACGCAACAGGTATAATTAAACCATCCGGTTCAGTTACATCATCAACAGCAAGAACTATTGCAAAAAGAAGTTTTGCAACAACCAGAAGTAAATTGGTAAATAAAGCCATAAGAGATGTTGCAGCATAATAAACAAATTTTAACAAATCAATCCCTAAAATGCCCCAATAATCTAACCATCACAAAGCAGCGAATTAATCATTCGCTGCTTGTTTGATTTAAAATAATATTATGATTAATTTTGATGCATTAACTTTAAAATTATTTTATGAAGAATCTGCCGATTTTTTTGAAGGTGCAAAAATACAAAAAATTCAGCAGCCAAGTCGTTCCGAGTTGATTTTTAACATAAGAAATTTAGGTGAAACCAAAAAATTATACATAAATTTCAATCCCAATATATATCATATTTGTTTTATGTCCGGAGAGAATGAAACAAAAAGAAATTTTCAAATGCCCCAAAAAGCACCGATGTTTTGCATGCTACTTAGAAAATATATTCAAAACGCAAAAATTTTAAAAATAGATGTGCCTAAATATGAACGTATTTTTGAAATATATTTTGAATATTATAATGAAATTAATGAAAAATCCCAATTATGTTTGGCGATTGAATTAATGGGTAAATACAGCAATGTTATTTTGTATAACTATGATACAAATGTAATTATAGGCTGCGCTCATAATGTAAGCTCCGAAAAGAGCAGAGAACGTGAATTATACGGGATGCTTCCATATGTATATCCTGTAAAACAGAAAAAGAAAAATATTCTTAAAACGGATTTTAATACCTTTAAAGAAAATGTTGATAATGATGATATTGCTTCATCTATTGCTTCAAAATACCATTATTTAACAATTTCTTTAATACAGGATATTATTAAAATCATACATCCGTTTAGTCTTGAAGATTTATTTTATAAGCTTCAACAAATAGCAAGCAGAAAAGATTTTTCGCCATGTATTTCTATAGATTATTCAAAATATTATGTTATTGACTATCCGAATACGAATAAAGTTAAAGATATAAACTCAATGATAGATGAGTATTTTTCGTATCATCAACATAATTTTATTATAGATAATCTAAAATCCAAAATCACAAAACAGGTAAATGCTAAACTTAATAAGCTATACAATTTAAAAACGAAACAAGAGCAGCAAATCGGTAAAATTGATAAAGCACAGCAATGGAAAAATAAAGCCGATATAATAATGGCAAACTTATATTATATAAAACAAGGTACTAAAAAAACCGAATTGACTGACTTTGAAGGAAATAAAATCGAAATAGAACTTGATGAAAATAAAAATCCCACTGAAAATGCAAATAAATATTATGAAATGTATAAAAAGTCCAAAACGGCAAATGAACATGCAACAGAAATGATAAAAGAAACAAATTCTCAAATATTATATTATGAAGAGCTTTTATATTTTACACAAAATGCGGAAAATATAGCTGATTTAAATGATATTTTATCTGAAATTGCAGAAACAAAAGATAATAAAAAAGAAATTTTTAACCAAACAATAGATTATATGGAATATGAAGGATATAGAATTTTTGTAGGAAAAAATAAAAAGCAGAATGATTACATCCTATCAAAACTTTCAACAGGTGAAGATTTATGGTTTCATCCGTTAAATGCGGCGGGTGCACATGTTATAGTAAAACGAAATAATAAAGAAGAAATTCCGGAAGCAGTTATATTAAAAGCAGCTCAATTAACAAAAGAATATTCTTCTCAAAAGAATAACTCCAAAACTTCAATAATATATACTAAAAGGAAATATATAAAAAAAGCTAATAATAAACTTGCTTTTGTAACATACAAAAATGAGACGGAAATTATTGTATAAATACAAAAATAATATTATGATTTATGTGTAAGGTAGTATATTTTTATATATTCCAATTCCTCGGATTTAGTTATTAGTTTTCCGTCAAGTTTTTCTCTTAAAATATTTTCAAAAATTTCATTGAATTTGGGAGAGGGCTTAAAGCCGAGATTTATTAAATCATTCCCGTTTGTTTGAATGTGAATATTTTTAAGTTCTTCTAAAAATTTTATTAAATAATTACTGCCTGTTATAACAAAATATCCTGCAACAGCCAAATTGGTTTTGTCTGTAAATGCTTTATATATGTCGTAATTATTATTGGGAATTTTATTATAATATAATTCTTTTAAGTCCTGAACTGATTTTTTCTCCGCCGAACTTAAATTCAATCGTTCTATTGCATATTTTGATTTAAAAATAAGCATTAATACAAATAAAAACCATTTATTATTATTATCAAATAAATTATATTTGGAAATTTCATTATAAAAATCACTGTTAAATTGTAATATGACATTATCTGAAATTAATTTATAAGCATTGGTTTTTATTACTATATCGTATAATTTTTTTTCATTATCAAGAGAAAAATATTGCTTTAATTCATTTTTAATACGCTCAAGAGGCATTGTATCATTTATATCGGTTAAATATTTCTGAATTAATTCATAAGTAGAATTTTCAATATCAAAATCAAATCGAACCATAAATTTTAATGCGCGTATTATTCTTGAGGGATCATCAATGAAACTTTTTTCGTGTAATATTTTAATCTGTTTATTTAAGATATCGTTATATCCGTTAAAATAATCAATAAGAGAATATTTATCCTCTCCCGTTAAACTCAAAGCCAGAGTATTTATTGTGAAATCACGCCTTTGAACATCAGATTTTAAATCACATCCAAAGTTATAAGCAATGGGTAAAAATCCTGATTTATCATATTTTTCTTGACGGGTGGATGCAAAATCAATTTCTACCCCGTTAATAAACTGAGCTTTTACTGTTCTTAAATTATCCTGCACCGAAATAATTTTAAAATCAGCATCTTTTTCCAGTATTTTTGAAAATTCAACGGCATCTGATAGAACAGCAATATCAATATCTTTTATTTGATGATGCATTATTATGTCTCTAACTATTCCGCCGATTAAAAATATTTTTATATTATTTTTTTCGGCAGCACAAGAAGCCGCATAAATTGCCGCTTTATATTCATCATTAATTGAACGGTTAAACTCTGTTTCTAATAATATCGCCATATTCGGATTATAACAGATTAGTTAAAATCTTTAAATATAGGATTGTTATTTTCTAATTTTGATAAAGTTTTATTATTTTTTATAGGACTGTTTTCATCAATTTTATAGTCCATTTGGTCTTGGGCTTTTTTCTTATTGTTTAAATATCTTGTAACTGCGATATTTAATTTTGCTATGCCGACGCCTAATACAAAACCTGAATACAAGTAGCCTGCAAGCTGCGATGCACCTATTTTTAAAACCTTAGTTTTTGTTGCTGCATCAGCATTCTTAAACAATTGAGAGAACTTCATCATCTTATTTCCCTTCATTATTTCTCCTGCTTTAGGAAGAAGAACTTCATCAAAGGATTTTACAGATGCTTTTGTTAACCATTGTCCTGCATACTTAAGACCTTTTTTAGCACCGGTTTGTGTAACCGGGTTATTAATTAATTCTTTGCCGCCGATTCCTCTTGCAACAAGTTTAGATACCATGCCGCCAAGTATGAGCCAGTTAGTAAACCCTAATGTATCTTTTATTACTGATTCTCTGAGTTCGTTTCCGTCTCTTGCTGACATAAATCTTGAAGCAATAGTTAAACCATACAAGAACTTAAATTGATTAATTGTCGGAACTTTACTGTTAAATTGAATATTAGATAATAAATCTGAATATTTGCCGATAGTCCTTAATGCTGCGGCTGGAAAAGCAACGCCTAAAATCATTTTTAAAGGTTTATATAATTGGAATTTCTTTTTATTACCTTTTACTTCAGTTTCATTATTTGTTTCTACTCCGACAAATCCGTCTTTACCTGTTCTTAGTTTGGTTAAAAGTCGGTTTATAGGCTGAACAGATATACATAACGCAGCACAAATTCCCATCCCAAGAGCTGTAGCAGCTGTCTTATTTTTCTTTAACGCATTGATAAATTTCGGTAAATTTTCTTTTGTTTGAGTAGTAAAAGAATTTGAAACAGCAACGGCATTATCAACAAGTTCTGAGAAGCTTGCCTTTATTGCTTTATTTGCTTTACAGGGTGCGGGAATTATAAAAGAAGCCTGTGCACCTGTATCTTTTATTACTCTGCCTACTATTGACGCTTTAAGTGTCTTTATTTCTTTTGCAATAGATTTTTTATTTGCACCTGTAGCTGATGCTAATTGTTTTGTTTTTTCTGCAAGTAACACAAGACTGTCAGTGATTTCTTTTTTAGAAGTCTGTGAAATATGTCTCCAATTTGAACCGTCAAGTCCTTGAACACGATTTACAAAACTGCTTAAAAATTTCTTTTGCTCTCTGCCTGAACGTCTCCATATTTCAGCCATTGTATCTATTGTGCTTCCGCTTGCAAAAATATTTTGAGCTTTTATATTAAATTCATTATTAAATTTTTTAGATATTCCTGTTGCGGCACCTAATCCGATAAGTCCTACGCAAGTATGAATAAGATTACTTGTTCCTTCTCTTATACCGGTTTCAATACCTGATTGAGGACCTCTGTTTTTCCATTCAATACGAGTCCTCGGAATAACCATAGAACACATGTCAACAGCACAAGCACCAATAGCCGGACTATCATTTAATGTCCTTAATAGTAAAATACCGGGACCTTTAAACGATGGATTTTCGCTATTATGTTTGGCTTGTAATTGATTAATATTGGAATTTTGTATTCTATCTATCATGCGTTTTGTCTTTTCCATGCCTAATAATGTTCGTACAAAAAAAAAATTGCTATTATTATGGCCGGATTGTAAAAATACTGAGTACTATTTTAACAAAATAATTAAATCTTTTTAATAAATGCTTATATTTTCTTTACATTTCAGAAAAAAACATTAAAGTTTAACAAAAGTTATCCGATAAAAGAAGTAAGGCAAGATAAAAAACAGAGGCAAAATGGAAGAAAACGGCATAATACAAAAACGACCATTCGGTCTGAATATAGCATTCCCTCAAAAAACTGTTGAAGAAGTTAAAAAAGTAGTTCAACAGGAAGTTGAAGCTATAAAAGAAAATCCCCTTTCAAATTATTTAGATGAAAATTCTAAGGTTTTTGACGGAACTGTTGCCAAAGAAATACGAAAATATCAGGCTCAGATATATGCAATGGGTCAAGCAGCCCGAGAAGGTCAGCCTACGACGACCTTTAGAATGGAAATGTAATATATCAGAGAAACAAAAAGGGATAAAACCCTTTTATAAACACCCCCTATAAAAAGGGGGTTTTATTTATAATAAAATTCGGCAATTATAATTGCCGAATTATTTTTTATGCTTCTATAAATAATCTTCTTCCGACGATATTTGGTTGACCATTGTAATATCCTGCAAAATAACCGCCTTTTACGGGTTTATTTACTCCGTAATTTTTTGTTCTTCCTGCGGTCGGTTGTACAATAAAAGGATTTTCAAACGGGTTATTACTTGTTATACTTGTACTTGATACATTTTGCAATGCATTGGCTGAAGGAGTATATATCACTTGAGATAACATATTTCTTAATCTGTTAATCATTGCACTTCCTTTTTTTTACATACACATATTCTTTTATAATGATTATTTTTATTATGTCATTATTATATCAATTCTTTTTAATAAAAATAAGTAATAATTATTAAAATCATATTATTGAATGATATAAACTTTCGTAATATTTTTTGTTTAGAAAAATTTCTTTCTGGGAATATAAAACTGTATATCGCAAAAGATAGATAAAAATATAAATTAAAATATAAAAAAATAATAGTAATTTAACAATAAAAAAATGCCCGGACTGATTTATCGCGGGAACTTGAAAATGAATTAAAAAGTTATATACTTATTATTCACTTGTATATTTTTGACTGTTTTTATTTACAGAATTGCGGTTATAAAACAAGAATATAATATTGTTTTGATAAAAAATAGAACAAAAATTTCCCTTATACTTGCTGGGCATGGGTATAAGATAGATAACAACGAAGTGAAATATCATATGACTGTATGTTATTTTTCTTAAAAACTTGACGAAACGCAAAAAAAAATATACAATTAACTGGTATTTGGGAAATACGCAAAAAATGAAAGGTAACAAAAAAATATGAGAAAATTAGGTTTCACTCTTGCCGAAGTTTTGATTACTTTGGTTATCATTGGTGTAATTGCTGCTATGACAGTTCCTACATTGATGAACAATACTAATGCACAAGAATTTCGTTCTGCATTAAAGAAAGCTATTTCTGGTGTTAACCAAGCTTTAACATTAAACTATGCGTTAGAAGGCTTGTCAGCACAAGATTACAATTCTGCAGCAGCTGTTGTTAGAGATGTATTCAAAGTAAGAATGAGCGTTCTTACAACTCCTGGTACTTCTTTAGACTCAGTTTGTACAGGTGCTAGCAACGATACGAAATTTACAACAGCAGATGGTATGAACTTCTGTGTAACAGGTTGGTCAACATCTGATGCATCTACTCAAACAGGTGCTTGTAACTCTTACAACACAAAACCATGTGGTTCTGATACAGCTCCGAACTTATGGATTGACGTAAACGGTGACAGAAAACCAAACAGAGTTACAACAAGCTCAAATGCACCAAAAGATATCTACCAAGCACAAATTTATGCTCAAAAGGTTATTCCTTACGGTGGACCATCTCAACAAGTTATGTTTGATAAAGAAGTTAAAACTAACTAATTTGTTGACAGTGTAAATTTAAAAGCGGCGTAAATTCGTTTATGCCGCTTTTTTACTGCAAATTTAATGCTTTTAATGTTTTTGTACTTGCAACAATAGATGTAATCGGCGGATTTTGGAATACATAATTTGCCGTTAATCTTATATCATCAGCTGTTATTTTTTCAATAGCATCAAATAACTGCTGATAATAATTAATTCCATATAAAGATGTTTTAGCGGAACCATATGATGTTGTAATATCCGAATTGGTTTCAAGCATATCTAAAATATCAGATTTATAACTCATTTTTGCATTTTCAAGTTCTTTTTGTGATACATTCTGTGTTTTTAACAGATTAACATTATGTTCAAATCCTTCAAGTGCTTTTTGTACATTTTTAGGTGAACCTTCATTCGGATTAGGACTGTCCGTTGTAGTTCCGATATTTAATCTGATAGTTTCACAATCATTTTCGTCGCATATTGATGAACTTACGTGATATGCCAATTTTTTATTTTCTCGAAGGTCGGAAAATAATCTTGATGACATACTTCCGCCTAATATTTTATTTAAAATATCTATTTTCACTATATCATTTATGTTTTTGCTTCTTTTATATTTATATGCTTGAATAATTTCAGCTTGTGCTTTTTCATCTGCTGCAGCAAGAATTTTTGTTTCTGTGTTTGGTTTATAGATATAGTAATTAGGCGAATGAATTGTATTGAATTCTTTAAATAACGGCAATTTTGATAATTCACTGTTTAAAACGGTTTCATTATATTGATTTTTATCAACAGCACCTGTATATATTGCCGAACATTTTGCTGTGGATAATATTAATGAGTATGCATTTCTTATATCTTGAAGAGTTAATGCTTCAAGTTCTTGTAATCGTTTTTCTTTTGATTCATATATCCTTATTTCCGGATATAATTCTCTGTTTAATTTATCTGCTGCCGAAATTTCTTCACTATTAATATTATCTCTTATAACGGATTTTGCTCTTTCAAATTCTTGCTCTGAAAAATTAGGATATAAAAGCATTTCATTTATCAATTGTATTACGGTTGAAATATCGGAAGATGTAAAATCAGCAGAAACACTCATTCCGTTATGGGTTGATATTGTATTAATTCCTATATCATTAGAATTAAGAATTGCATTATATGTATCTTTATTTTTAAATTGTGTACCTCTGTTCAAAAGTTCATTTAATACCAAAAATGCAGGAGAGGAAATACCTGTTAATTCATCTGACTCCATATTCAACCATAAAGATGCTTTAGCACTTTCATTTCCCGAAATAAACATTGTTTTAATATTATTTGCCAATTTATATTGTTTAATATTGCTTGTGATTTCATTAACTGATTTTTTTGCATCTGTAGGAACGGCACCAAAAGATACTGAATTTGATTTATTTATAACGGTATTATAATTCTGTTTTATACTTGTTTCTGTTGATGTCTTTTCATGTGAAACACACATTGATACTTTATTTAAATCTAAGAATTTACGTGCAGTATCAGATATATCTTGCGGGGTAATGTTCCTTATATTATTTAGAGATTCATAAAAATAATTATAATCATTATCTAATGCCATCTGCGTTAATGCACCGTTCAGTGCGGAGGATGTTTCAGATATTGAATTAACGGAATTAATTGCACGTTTTTTATAAATATCAACTTCATTTTGAGATGGTGGTATATTTGAAATTTTAGTTATTTCATCATATAAAATTTTTATTACGTCTTCTATTTGTTTTTCGGGGGCATCTGCTGTAATTAATATTGCACTTGCTCCATCAACTTTATTTTGCATTCTTTCCGTATATATACTTGCTGATAATCCGTACTTATCAAGTCTTTTTGATAAATCGGATCCGCTGGAGGTTAATACCTCCATTAATGCAGATAATTTATCACATTCAGCTTTCGATGTGCCTTCAGGAACGGCAAAACCCATTGTAACAGATGCTGTCGTCGCATTTTGCCTTACAATATCTGTTCTGATAGGTTTATCGTTATATTTAATCGGTTCATGATGTCTTTGATTAATTTTTGAATAATCATTTTTCTTATTAAAATATTTAGAAACCAGTTGTATTGTTTCATTTGTATCAACATCACCCGTTATAACGGTAACGGCATTATCCGGTGTATACCAAGTATTATAATAATCTAAAACCTTATCTCTGTTAAAAGAATTTATATTCTCTTTTGTTCCGAGAATAAAATTAGTGGAATTTGTATTAACATTAAATAAATTCTTTAAAACAAGGCTTGTTGCAACATCAGACGGTATGTCTTTGTACATATCAATTTCTGATTTTACAGGTTCTTTTTCTTTTTCAATTTGTTCAACAGGGAATGTCGGAAACTGAGTTTGCAGAGCATTAAGTCTTATTGCTTTCTCCAGTGAATCTTTATTAAGTAATTGCAGACTCAAGAAATAGTCAGTTACACCAAAATTTGTTGAAGCATTTGTATATGCACCAATATCCGAGACTTGTTTATCGTATTCTCTTGGTGCTAAATCTTTACTCCCGTTAAATAAATTATGTTCTATAAAATGACTTATTCCTCTGATATCCTCAGTTTCATTTAAAGAACCTACATGGTAAGTTGTTTTAACTACAGTGGCACCTTTTTTAGGTGCAATAATTACACGTTGTCCATTGGCAAGTTGAAATACACTCGCTTTCTCTTTTAATCCGGGAATTGGTATTTCACCCAATTTTGTATATGAAATAGGTAAGTTTGAATTAATTTGAGATTGTCCCGCAAAATATGCAGGTGACATAGCATTTTTTTGCGTGTTAATATTTCCCTGTTCTTTGTTTTTTTCGTTTTTAACTTGAACAGGAATCATCTTAACATTATTTATGTTAATTGGTGATATTTTCATAATAAATTGTCAACTTACCTTATATATAATAAAATTGTTTAAAATGAAAAATATTGATATAATAAAAGCCGAATGTAAAGAATATTTACATTATTAACAACAAATTTATTGTTGAGTTTTATATAAAACGGAAGAAACATACAATTATGACAAATCTAATAAACTTATATCCGCAATATAGAATAAATAAAGACAGAAGACAACAAAATATCCCTGTAGCAGTTGAACGCCGTTCCGGTAAAGACAGAAGAAGTCAGGATAGAGTTGCCTTGGATTCTCAATTAACAAAAGATATTTATTCCGTAAAAAGCCAAGTTGCAAAAATAGAATCTATGGCTCCAAGGTTGTTTGCAGACAGAGTTACTACACAAGCTCCGAATTTTGCATCTATGAATAATTTTACTCAGGATCAACTGGTAAAAGAGTCTAAACCGGATATGTCAGCTATTGCAAGACAAGAAGCTAAGCTTCAAGATAAATCTTCTACTATATTTACTATTGGTGTATTATCAGCAGCAATTGCTGCTGCGATTGCAGTATCATTTATGGGAACTACAGGTGCTGTTATTGCATTGGGAACCGGTTTATACATCGGCGGAAGAATTTTAAAAACCATTATTGCAAAAGAAATTAAAGAAGAAGAGCAGGTCAAAAAATCAAAATAATTATTGCTTTTTCTCTTTAGTTGTTTTTTCTGCTGCTCTCTCTGCTAAATATGTAGAAATAAATGGTATTATACCGTAATATACAGCTGCGAAGATTAAAGTTGGTCTTAATATGTTTATGCCGTCTATATATTTTCCGAGTTTTGGATTATTTTTATGTATTTGTGCAAATTTTTCCGTAATATTTTTTGTGCTGTTTTTAATTATTTTATCAATGCCATAACCTGCTGAAATAGAAATTCCTGTTGATATTAAATTATTATATACAAGAGGTTTTTTACGTTGAGAAGCTATTTCTTTATTTTTGAAAGTTCTGTGCGCAAAAGATAATGAAAGCAGGGCATCTGTTGCTATAGTCATGTTTCTTGCAATATCTTGATTATTAGAGCTGTGTTTTATTGCAAACTTTTGGAAAGAGTCATTATTTAAAATTTTACCGATACCTTTTGCCGTATAATTTGATAATGAGCCTTTAAATGATGTCTTATTATTTGTATTAAAATCATTTGAGAAAATATTATTATATTTATTTTCATGCTGTGGAGTTTTAATTTTATTTTTACTTGTTTTATTAAATAAAAAGTCCATAAATACAGGAATTAAAGCAACTGTCATTATGGATTTCGGAATAGCGGTGATTAACCCTGTACTGAGCTTTAATAATTGTGAGGCAAATTTATAATTGTTTGATTTTGTAAGGTCTTTTGCACCTGCTTTTAATGTATTAATTGTTTTTTTAGACAAAAATTCGGAAGGATTTTTATCAATTTTTTTAATAGCATTTTCAACAGGCAGGGCAACTGCTTCAACCATTGCAAATTTAATCAACCCTGACGTTATTGAATTAGTTATTGCATATTCTTTATTTTCTTTTTTAACATCAGGAGTCAGTGCAATAGCTGCCGGTCTTACAATTGATGCCATAGCAAGCGAGGTTCCGGCAATAAAACTTGCACCGTGTTCAGAGATTTTTTCCAATCCCTTTAATACGGCTTTATTATTGTATATACTGCCGAAGCTTTGGGAATTTAGATTATTGCCGTTTATTTTCATATTGCACCTATTACAAGAAGACAACAAAAACATACAAAAAGAAATAATATATTAAAACAAATTACATTTTATTTTATAATCTTGAATATGAATATAAAAGAATTGATAAAACAAGAATTTTCAAATTTTTCAAAAAAAGAACTGATAATTTTTTTATTTATAATTTGTTTTGTAATTGTAATTTCGATAATTACTCATGATAACAAAATAGCGCTTATTTCTGCAATTTGCGGAATAAGCTATACAATATTAGCAGGTAAAGGCAAGGTTTCTTGTTATTTTATAGGAATAGCCGGAACTCTTTGTTATTCTTATTTGTCTTTTATTAATGGTTTTTTTGGTCATATGACATTGAATTTATTATATTATTTCCCAATGGAAATATTAGGAATTTTTAAATGGAGTCAACATTTAAAAAAAGAAACAAGAGAAATTGTAAAAGCAAAATTAAGTTTAAAAGAAAGATATATATACATAACTGTTGCTTTTATTCTTACATTTGCTGCAGCTTTTATATTGAAAATTTTGGGAGATACAAAACCTTTTATGGATGCCTTCACAACAGTATTTTCTGTAATCGGGCAGTTATTAACGGTAAAAAGGTGCATAGAACAATGGTATGTATGGTCATTTGTAAATTTCATATCGTTAATAATGTGGATATATGCATATATAAACGGTTCTGAATGCTTTGCTACAATATTAATGTGGTTAATATATTTTATACTCGGTATTTATTTTTTGATATGCTGGAAAAAAGAAATGAAAGAAGAATAAAAAAGCCCTCTTGTAAAGAGGGCTTTTTATTATGAAAACATAGGACTTGATAAGTACCGTTCTCCCGTATCAGGAAGAAGAACAACAATAACCTTATCTTTATTTTCCTCTAGAGCTGCAACTATACTTGCAGCATATGCGGCAGCTCCTGAAGAAATTCCGACAAGAAGCCCTTCTTTTTTAGCAAGAAATCTTCCTGTTTCAAGAGCGTCCTCATTTTCTACAGCTATAATTTCATCATAAATTTGAGTATTTAGTGTTTGCGGAATAAAACCTGCACCAATTCCTTGAATTTTATGAGCACCTGATGTTCCTTTTGAAAGAACGGGAGATGAAGCAGGTTCAACGGCAATTACTTTGATGTTTGGATTTTTTGATTTTAAGTATTTACCGACACCGGAGATTGTTCCGCCTGTTCCTATTCCTGCGACAAAAATATCTATTTTGCCTTCGGTATCTGCCCAAATTTCAGGGCCTGTTGTTTCAAAATGAATTTGAGGGTTTGCCGGATTTATAAATTGACCGGGAATAAAACTGTCAGGTGTATTTTTTGCTAATTCTTCGGCTTTTTCTATTGCACCTTTCATTCCTTTTGAACCTTCTGTTAAAACAAGCTCTGCACCATATGCTTTTAAAAGATTTCTCCTTTCAATACTCATTGTTTCAGGCATGGTTAGAATTATTTTATAGCCTCTTGCTGCAGCGACTGATGCGAGCCCTATACCTGTATTCCCGCTTGTAGGCTCTATTATAACCGAATTTGGCTTTAAAAGACCTTTTTCTTCGGCATCTTTTATCATTGCAAAGGCAACCCTGTCTTTTACCGAACCTGCGGGATTAAAATATTCTAATTTTGCTATTATTTTTGCTTTTGCGCCTTTTTCTTTTTCAAATTTTCTAAGTTCAAACAATGGTGTTTTACCGATTAAATCGGTTAAATTTTCATATATTTTCATTTTATGCTCCTTTACATTACAAATACTTCAATTAAAAAATATTGAAGGAACAACATCGAAAATAGTTATTAATGAAATTTTTATCGGTCATAAAAATATTGTAATTCTTATCAGATAATTGTCAATAGTCAAAAATACTTATAAATATTGTTTTTTTGGTTTGCATGTTACAAAGTATTAAGAAAATTTTAATAAAATTGAAATAAAAACTAAAGTTCATTAAAAAGTATGTCGATAGTATGTGTGTAACAAACAACCCAAGGAGGAAAATAACAATGGAAAACAATATCTCAAGGATAGGTAATACCTACTTTAAACCTGACTTTAAGGTCAAAGAAGACAAAGAACAAAACAAAAATGCAAAACAAGAAGAAAAGCAGACAGAAGAAGGAAAAAAACAAGTAGATTCTAAAGAAGTATTGAGCTATTTGGCAGCACAAAACATAGATATGGTGCCTGTTAAAAAAGCTGAAAAAGCTTTAGACGTAACAAAATATGTATCGGGTAATCAACAAGCAAGTATTGAGGAAATTATGGATGCATTTGAAGCTAATTTTAGCAAAGCTTTAGATATTGCAAAAGATGAATTTCCGGGTATTTCAGAGGAAACTGCTACTGAGTTAGCATTAGCATATATTAATTCAATTAATTAAAATTCTCCCCAATCCTAGATATTGTTTGTTATTTTCACTCAGACCGCTCTTTGTCGCGGTCTTTATTTTTTGTTTAATTTTATAGTAAATTTACGTTTTTGCTTGTTTCGTACTCTTTCTAAAATACAACTACCGGAAAGATTTATGCTATAATAATCTCATTATACAAAAAGGAGATTACCCCGTGGGTTATAAAATATTAGATAAAATTGAACTTTGTCCAAATCAATATGAACTCAAAATAGATGCCCCGTATGTTACAAGAAATGCACAAGCAGGGCAATTTATAATATTCAGAGTAGAAGAAAAAGGGGAAAGAGTTCCCATTACAATTGCTGATGTTGACAGAGAAAAAGGTATTTTAACGGTCGTATTTATGGCTGTCGGTTATACTACTAAAAAATTGGCTATGCTTGAAGTCGGAGATGAAATTCTTGATGTAGTCGGACCTTTGGGAAAAGCAACTGAAATCCAAAAATATGGTACGGTTGTTTGTGTTGCAGGCGGTTACGGTGCTGCACCATGCTATTTAATTTCAAAAGCATTTCATGATGCCGGTAATAAAGTACATATGGTTATGGGTGCAAGAAATAAAGATTTGTTGTTCTGGATTGATAAAATGAAAACAGCATGCACAGAATTGCATATTGCAACCGATGACGGGTCTTTAGGTCATAAAGGTTTTACAACGGAAGTTCTTGCTGACATCATGGCTAAAGAAAAAGTGGATTATGTTATTGCCGTCGGACCTATGCCAATGATGAGAGCTGTTGCAAATCTTACAAAAGATAAAGGAATAAAAACGGAAGCAAGCATGAACCCGATAATGATAGATGGAACAGGCATGTGTGGTGCTTGCAGGATTACAGTCGGAGGAGAAGTTAAATTTGCTTGTATTGACGGTCCTGACTTTGATGCTCATAAAATAGATTTTGATGAGGTTATTAACAGAACAAAAATATATAAGGATGAAGAAAGACGCAGAAGCGAAAGTTGTAATTTAATTAAAAAAGCAGATATGGTTACAAAATAAAAGGAGATAGTTGTGAGCAATAAAATACCTATTTGCCCTCTTATGAGTGCAGGAAACGAAATTAATATTGTATGTCTTCAAGAAAACTGTGCGTGGTACATGAAAAATTACAAAACTTGTTCAGTATATTTATTAGCCCACAATGCAGTTCTTGATATTAAAGAAAAACAAGCTAAAAAAACTCCTCAATAAGAGGAGTTTTTTATTTGATTCGTACATCTGCGGCAAGTTTATGTGCAAATAATCCTTCTTTTTCTGCAAGCCTTGATGCATTTAGCGCTGTTTCTTTAATAGAATTTTTATTTATTATTTGATATGTTTGAATTTTAAAATAATCGAATACACTTAAGCCTCCGGAATATTTTGCTACCTGATTTGTAGGTAAAGTATGATTTGTTCCGGAAACGTAATCGCCAAAGACTTCAGCACTGTAATTCCCGATAAATAATGAACCATAATTTGTGAATTTCATTATATTTTGAGCATTTTCCAAACATAATTCCAAATGCTCAGGAGCTTTTTTATTAGATAATTCTATTGCTTGTTCTATTGAATTGACAATAACGGCAATTGATTTATCATATGAAACTTGAGCTATTTCTTTTGTTTTGAGTGTTTTTAGATATTCTTTTGCTTTCTTATCAACTTTTTTCGCAAATTCTGAAGAAAAACATATTAAAAAAGCACGTGCATCTTTGTCATGTTCACATTGTGCAAGTAAATCAGATGCTATAAAATCAGGGTTAGCATTGTTATCGGCAACAATTAAAACCTCACTTGGGCCTGCCAAAAAGTCTATACCGCACTCACCGAATACTTGTTTTTTTGCTGATGTAACAAATTTATTACCCGGACCTACAATCTTATTAACTTTTTTAATGGTTTCACTGCCGTAAGCCATAGCTGCAACAGCTTGAACTCCGCCAATTCTGTATATTTCGTCCGCTCCTGCATAATATGCTGCCGCAACCGTAACATCTTGTATTTTGGGAGACATTGCAATAACTCGCTTTACTCCCGCAGCTTTAGCAGGAACAATTGTCATAATAGCACTGCTGGGCAGCGGATAATTTCCGCCCGGAATATAGCAGCCGACGGAATCAATAGGTATTATTTTATGTCCTAATGTATTTCCGTTTATATTGACTTCAATTTCTTTTATGCTGTTTAATTGAGCTTTTGCAAATTCTTTTACATTTTTTATTGCAAATTTAATGGTATCTATAGTTTTTTTATCAACATTTGCAATTGCTTCTTTTATTTCTTCATCGGTAAGACGGAATTTCTTTATATCTCCGTCACCAAAATTTTTGGTGTATTTTCTTATTGCTTTATCACCATTCTTGCGGACATCATTAATAATTTCATTTACTGATGATATATTTTCAAATTCTATTTTTGAAAAAAAACTTTCATCAAGTTTATTATAATTACATATTTTCATTTTAAACCTACTTTGTTCTGGAAGCTAAATTATTTATTATATCTTGGGGTGTTACATTATGAAGTGCCATAAAAGTAAGCATGTGATATGCCAAATCGCTTGCTTCCCATTCTAAACCGTCCCCCTGTTCAAAGTTTACAGATTCAAATGCTTCCTCCATAACTTTTCTTTTTAAATAAAATTCATTTTTAAAAAGTTTAGTTGTATATGAGTTTTCAGGTAATTTAGATTTTCTGTCCAGAAGAAGATTGTACAGTTCATTTATACAAAATTCTTTATCTTCAAAACAAGAATATCTTCCTGTGTGGCAGGCATTGCCTTTTTGTTTTACCTTAAATAATAGGGCATCTTGATCGCAGTCAAACTTTGCACTGATTAATTCTTGTGTGTTGCCTGATGTTAGCCCTTTTGTCCAGAGTTCTTGTCTTGAACGGCTGTAATATGTTGCTAAACCTTCTGATAAAGATTTTTTCAAAGATTCTTTATTAGAATATGCCAGCATCAAAACTTGTTTGGTTTCTATATCTTGCACTATGGTTGGGATTAATCCGTTTTGTTTTTCAAAATCCATAACAGCAATATATGCATCTTCAAGGTTAACCGCACCTGTGTATATGCACATTCCCAGCTGCGTTGAAACATTCATTTTGTTTAAAGTAACAATTTCATCTATAGTTGAGATACCGCCCGCTGCTATAAGTGTTTTTTGTGTTAATGCACGAATTTCTTTTATGGCATCTATATCTGTACCTTGCATCATGCCTTCTTTGTCAACAATTGTATATAAGTATCCTGCGCAAAGATTATCAAAACGCTTTACGTATTCACTTGGAGTAGAATTGATTTCTTTTGTCCAACCTTCGGTTGTGACTTTCCCTTGTTTAGAGTCGATTGCTACAAGTACTTTATCTTTTGGCAATGTTGATAAAAATTCTTCATTTGCAGCAGTACCTATAATAATTTGTTTAGCACCGTTTGCAAGAATTCTTTTAGCTTTTTCTTTATCTCTTATTCCTCCGCCGACTCTGCAATGGGCTATTTTGCATATTTCTTTAATAAGAGCTTCATTATCACCCTTATTCATAGCTGCATCTAAATCGATAACGCTAATTTCACCAAAACGGGAATAGTATTTTGCAAGTTCAAGTACATTTTCTTTTTCAAGAACTTTTTCTTTTCCCTGTCTTAACTGAACAGCTTTACCGCCCATTAAGTCAATACTTGGAATAATCATCTTTTCTGCCTTTCTTTTACAAATAAGATTATAAAAGAAACATGATTATGCATAAATATGTATTAAAACTTATTACGCTATTTGTTTTTACATAAATAATATTATATGTAATTTTTTCTTAAATAATAGAAAAATAAAGCCGCCCATAGCGTAGTGAGTAATCATTGTATGCGAAACAACATCAAAGCAAAATCTGTTTGAGCGAAGCGAGTTATTTTGCTTGGGTTGAGCATTACAGATGATTAACGAACGCAGCTCGGGCGCGGGTTTCTTTCTGACCGCTTTCTTTGCCCGCCCAAAGAAAGCGGTCAACTTAAAACTAAGAATTAAATCAAAATAGCATTCGCCAGCATATAATGCTGACAGATAATATATCCATAATATTATTTATTTATATATTAATTTATAATTTTATATATTAAAGATTTTTTTCTTGGTTCTGTATCTGATATTTCAAATGCTGAAACAATCATTTTTTCCGCATCTTTTACCTGATCTTTTTTATTTGTATAAATTACAGCTATGGTTTCACCTTTAGCAACCGGCTCTCCAAATTTTTGTGTTAAATAAATGCCTGCACTGTAATCTATTGAATCCGATTTCTTCTCTCTTCCCGCACCTAAATTTTTACATGCTTTTGCTATTTTTAAAGCATCAATATTTTTTACGTATCCTGTGTATTTTGATTTAACTTCATATTTGATAGATGCTTGCGGGAGTTTTGAATAATCATTTATAATATCTGTATTTCCGCCTTGTGACTTTATAATTTCCTTGAATTTTTCCAATGCTTCGCCGTTTAAAATTATTTTGTCTAAGTATTTATATGCTTCTTCTTTTGTTTTGAACTTTCCTGTCTTTTCAAAAGCTTTTAAACAAAGAGTATATGTTATTTCTTTTAAATCGGGTTCCATATTACCTTTTAAAAATTCTATAACTTCTTGTATTTCTACAGAATTTCCGACGGCTCTTCCCAGCGGTTGATTCATGGAACTTATTACTGCACATATATTTCTGTTTAACCTCTTTCCGACTTCAACCATAACTTTTGACAGCTCTTCCGCTTCTTTTGCGGTTTTAAGAAATGCACCTGAACCATACTTAACATCAAGAATAATATGGTTTGCACCCGAAGCTATTTTCTTGGATACAACAGATGAGGCAATTAAAGGTATAATATCTACGGTTGATGTAACATCTCTGAGTGCATATAATTTACCGTCAGCAGGTGCAAGAGAGAGTGTTTGAGCCGCAATTGCCGTATGGTGCTTTTTAACTTTATCTTTAAATTCTTTTATTGATAAGTCTGTTCTGAAATTAGGAATAGATTCTAATTTATCTATGGTTCCTCCCGTATGTCCCAAACCTCTGCCTGATAATTTTGCAGTGTATATTCCTGATGCTGCCATTAAAGGTAAGAACATTAATGTAATTTTGTCACCGACTCCGCCTGTTGAATGTTTATCTACAATATTGTCAGAAATGCTTGATAAATTAAGTGTTTCTCCTGACTCAACCATGTATTTCGTCAGCCATGTTGTTTCATCTATATTCATGCCTCTAAAATAAATTGCCATTAATAATGCACTAGTTTGATAATCTTCTATTGAACCTTTCATAATTCCGTCAATAAAAAATTTAATTTCTTCTTCCGTTAAAGCATTGCCCTTTTTCTTCTTTTCAATAACATCAATAATTTTCATATAAACCCCGAATTCTATATCTTTTAAACTAAGAAGAGAAGCCGTTACAATTTTCTAATGTTCAGGCTTCTCTTTTAATATTTTTGTTTTGATTATTTTTTATTTGTATTTAAGTATTGAATAATATCGTTAGTTACATCAACACCGCCGGCATATACAACACCGTAATCAAGAATTACATCAAGTTTTTTAGCAGCAGCAACCGATCTGCATGCTTCTAAAATATTATTTTTTATAATTTCGTCTTTTTGTGTTTTTAAATTATAAATTCTTTCTTCTCTTGCTTGAAATTCTTTTTGTGTTTGATCTTCAAATGTTTTCTTTTGAATAGGTGATTCAATAGTCTTGTACTGTTTTTCTTTGTCTATAGCATATTGTTGAAGTTCTGTAAGCTTATTATCAATATCTTTATATGTATTACGTGCAAATGAGTAGTCGCTTAAAACTTTTTGAAAATCGGCATATCCGATAGTTGTAGCATTTGCAGTTATATTAACACATAACATTATTAATAAAGCTGATAAAATTAATTTGAGTTTTTTCATATTCCCTCCTACCTTTATATATATTCTATCAAATGAATACAATCATGACAATATTTATGTCTATTATATAATAGTATAAAAGAAGAGGAAGAATATTATGTTAATCGTAATGCAGCCAAATACAACTGAACAAAATATAGAAAAAGTTGTAAATTTTATAAAAAGCAAAGGATTTGAAGCACATATATCAAAGGGTTCTGACCATACCGTTATTGGTGCTGTCGGACGAAAAGTTATAGATAAAAGAGATATAGAACTTCTTGACGGAGTCCGAGAGGTTATCAGAATAAGTTCTCCTTATAAATTGGTAAGTCGTGTATTTAAACAAGAAGATACAATAATCGATGTAAAAGGCGTGAAATTCGGCGGCGGACATATCGGAATGATTGCAGGCCCTTGTACAGTCGAAAGTTATGAACAAATGGATGAAACCGCAAAAAGACTTTGCGAATGCGGAGTAAAAGTATTAAGAGGCGGTGCATTTAAACCCAGAACTTCACCGTATGCTTTTCAAGGATTGGGAGAAGAAGGTCTTAAAATATTAAGAGAAGTCGCTGATAAATATGATATGAGAGTTACTTCAGAAGTTATGGAAGTATCCCAAATTCCGTTATTTGAAAAGTATGTTGATATTTTGCAAGTCGGTGCAAGAAATATGCAAAATTTCAACTTGCTAAGAAGTTTGGGAGAAATTCGTAAACCGATATTATTAAAAAGAGGACTAAGTGCAACAATAGAAGAATGGCTTATGTCAGCAGAATATATAATGTCAGGAGGAAACAGAGAAATTATTCTTTGTGAAAGAGGAATAAGAACATTTGAGAAAATGACAAGAAATACACTGGATATAAGTGCAATTCCCGTTGTTCAAAAAATAAGCCATTTGCCAATCTTAGTAGACCCGAGCCATGCTACAGGGTTAAGAAATATTGTTCCTTCTATGTCAAAAGCAGCGATAGCTGCCGGTGCCGATGGCTTAATAATTGAAGTGCATTATTCTCCTGAAACTGCGGTTTGTGATGGTGCCCAATCATTATATCCCGATCAATTCGCAGAACTTTTTGAAGAGCTTAAAGCACTTGCAAAAATTATCAAAAAAAGTTTTTAAAATAAAAATAAGGCGGAACTTCTTCCGCCTTACTTTTATAATTATAAATTTATAACTTTTAAAATTTCTTGTAAATCTGCTTTTGTTTTCTTTACTTCGGCATGTGAATATTTTATAGCACTGTCAGGGTCTTTTAAACCGTTACCTGTAAGTATACATACAGAGGTTGAACCTTCTTTTATAAGTCCCATTTTATTAGCTTTTATTAAACCTGCAACGGATGCTGCACTTCCGGGTTCAGCTAATATACCTTCAGTAGAAGCCATTAATTTATATGCTTCAATAATTTCATTATCCGTTACACTGTCAATTCTTCCGTTTGATAAGTCTCTTGCACGTTCAGCTTGTTTCCAGCTTGCCGGATTACCTATTCTGATGGCAGTTGCTATTGTTTCCGGATGTAAAATTCTTTCACCTCTTACAATAGCTGCAGCACCTTCTGCTTCATATCCCATCATTTTAGGAAGATGTGACGATTTTTTAAGTGCATAGAATTCTTCATAACCCTTAAAATAGGCTGTTATATTACCTGCGTTTCCGACAGGAATGAAATGATAGTCGGGTGCATCGCCCAATGCTTCAATTATTTCAAAAGCACCTGTTTTTTGCCCTTCTATCCTGTACGGATTTACAGAGTTAACAAGTGTAATTGGTGAATTTTTTGAAATTTCTATAACCATTTCAAGCGCTTCGTCAAAATTGCCATCAATTGCTATAATTTCAGCCCCGTACATCATTGCTTGAGAAAGTTTGCCTAATGCTATATATCCGTCAGGAATTAGTACAAAAACTCTAACACCCGCTTTGGCACCGTATGCTGCAGCTGCGGCACTGGTATTTCCTGTAGATGCGCATATGATTGCTTTTGAACCATCTTCAACAGCTTTGGTTACAGCCATTGTCATGCCTCTGTCTTTAAAACTTCCCGTTGGATTTGCTCCTTCATATTTTAAATAAAGATTGCCTTTTAATCCTATCTTGCGTGCTAAGTTATCTGCTTTTATTAACGGGGTGTTTCCTTCGTTTAATGTAATAACAGGAGTTTTATCGGTTACCGGTAAATATTCTCTATATTTGTTAATTAATCCTTGATAGTGATTCTTTTCCATATTATTCTCCTAATTCATTACTCTTAAAAGATTATCAATATTTTTTATGCTTTCTGATTTAAGCATATCTTTTAATGCATTTTGTACATCGGATTCTTTGCTTTTTTCCGTTATAACCACAATTTCGGCTGTGTTATCTTCATTAATTCCCTTTTGCATAATAGTAGATATGTTTATGTTATTTTGTCCGCATATAGTTCCTATTAATCCTATTACCCCCGGATGGTTGCCTGCGGTAATTGCAATATAATATTCGTTATAAGTATCACCTATATTAATTTGTTCCGCATATTCATCATGCCTGCATATAGCAAGAGGAATAGGATTATTTGTAACTTCTAAATCCGAAGCTAAAACAAGCAAATCGCCGACGACAGAACTTGCTGTAGGTTCTGAACCTGCACCTGCTCCCGTAAATACTAAATCGCCGACAGGATAACCGGATAACATAATCGAATTTGTAGCATTTTTAACTTTTGCTAATAAATGTTTCTTAGCAACAAGCATAGGGTGTACTCTTACATCTATCTCGCCATTTTCTAAAACCTGACCTAAAGCAATTAATTTAATCGTATATCCCAGTTCTTTTGCTGATTTTATATCATTAGCTTTTATTTTTGTAATACCTTCTCTATATATTTTATTTATATCTATTTTCTTTCCGAAAGAGATTGTAGATAAAACAGCAAGTTTATATGTTGCATCAAATCCTTCCACATCACCTGTTGGGTCGGTTTCTGCATAACCAAGCTCTTGAGCTTGTTTAAGTGCTGTTTCATATGAAAGTTCTTTTTCCGCCATTTTTGTCAGAATATAATTAGTTGTTCCGTTTAATATAGCCGCAATTTTATGTATTTTATTTGCACATAGTATTGTTTTTATAGGCATTATTATAGGAATACCACCTGCAACTGCAGCTTCATATAGTATTATTACGTTATTCTCTTTTGCACATTGAAATAATTCACTTCCTTTTTTTGCCAGAAGCTCTTTATTTGCTGTAACTATATGTTTTTTGTTTTTAATTGCAGTTGTCAGAATATCAAATGCAGGATCAGTACCTCCTGCAACTTCTATTACAACATCAATATCAGGATTATTAACTATTTCATAAGGATTATCAGTTAATAATTCATAATTAAAATTTTCAATATTTCTTTTCTTATTAATATTTTTTACGGCAATCTTTTGTATTTTTATTTCAGGAAATGACTGTAAAACTTTATAAACACCTGTTCCTACAGTACCAAAACCTATTATTCCTACTTTCAATGTTTTCATAATAACTCCATATATATGTTATATCTTCAATTAAACCACAACAATTACCAAAAAAATATACAAAATTAATATTATTAAAATCACATTAAGAAATGTAACAAATTTGGTTCTTTGCGATTTTGGAAATTAATAAATGTTTTTATATATTTGTAGGCGCGAAAGATATTAGGAGATATATTATGGGTTATGTTTCATTAATAAATATAAGTAGTGGACAAACCGGACATACAGCAGTATTTTCAGCATCAAGAGGCGGTGGTGAAACAGCAGGTACAGTTGCAAGCAGCGGTTTTTCTTCCGCAGCTGATATATCATATTTCGGCGGTGAAACAGCAGGAAGTGTAGCAAGCAGTTCAGGAGGTTCATGCGGTGGCTGCGGTTGCTCATTTACTGCAATAGCATAATGATAATATTATTTAAATAATATAATTGTAAAAAACAGAGACCTTTTGGTCTCTGTTTTCTCTCATTTATTATTTATTTTTATGCTTGCGGTGCTTCTTTCATTGCTGCATAGCAATCTTTACAATATACTTCTTTCCCTTCGATTGGCTTAAACGGAACTTTTGTTTGGCATCCGCATTTTGAACAAGTTACTTCGTAAAGTTTTTTTCTGTTTTTCTGTCTTCTGTTTTTTCTACATTCAGGGCAGCGTTTTGGCTTATTAACAAGACCTCTTGCTGCATAGAATTCTTGTTCACCAGCAGTAAACACAAATTCACTTCCGCAATCTTCGCAAATAAGCTTTTCGTCTTCGTACATTTTGTTTTCTCCTTAGTTTGGTAATGCTTGTAAATAATTTGCGATAGGAATTAAAAGTTTAATTACTAAATAGTTATCTACATGAAATATTTTATAATTTAACTTCAATTTTAGCAAGAAGAATGTTGCACTAATTTTATGTTAAAGCTATATTAAGTTATGTAAAAATTTTATTTTTTATTTCTGTTATATGGCAATAATATTGCTTTAGGATATTTGTAGACATGGGTATGTAGCTGTGAGGAACAATGGTCTATTCAATAGGGGTACACAACATAAACAATAATAGGATGAACGCAGTATCCTTTAAAGCAGAGGCAGATGACAAAAAAGGAATGTGCGAAAATCACGATACACTTATGTATCAGGAAACAAAAAAACATCCTATTACAACAGGTCTTAAAATTCAGTCAGATAAGCTTAAAAAAGCATTTACAACATATCCTAAAAAGGGTTTAAAAGGTAGTAAAAATGCTAATTTCTACGAATTTTTAACAATGGGCACCGTACCTTATCTTGTTGGTAGTGCAGGAATGATTGCCGTATTTAATCTTGCAAGCAGATTCTTTAATACAGCGGATGCTAAAAATGCTTCAAAACTCGGTAAAAAAATGGGACTTGGTGTCTTATTTTACGGAGTTGCAAAAACACTATCCAAAAAATTTATTGAAATTCCAGTTAAAGCAAAATACGGAATAGACGTTAACCTTCCTTACAGAAAAGTAATAAATGAATTACCGGAAGAAGACAATCAAAATAATTTAGTTTCTTATGAATATCATAAAGCTTTTGAAAGTGTAGATTTCCCTCGTTGGGATTTGTTCTATAACAATAAAAACTTTGGTGAAGGCAGAAATGCATATTTCGTAAAAGTCGGTAAAAAACTCGGAATAAAGAATGATGATTTAGAGCATGCCGATCAGAAAGTTAAACCTGCTATTAAAGAAAAAGTTGTTAAAACCAGATTATTTTCAAATTTAAGTTCATATCTGTGGGCAGCAACAGGTGTTGGTATTGCAATGCAAACCCCATGGGAAAATTTTAATGTTAATCTTGCAAAAAGATTTAATGCTTGGAAAAATTGCAGACAAATTGCACAAAATGCAAAATTAACAGGAATACCTTTTAAGAAACATACATATTTAGTTCAAGATTTTGGTAAAAAATTTGTTGAAAGTTTCAAAGAATTTGTAAACGGGAAAAATGCAAAAACCAATATAGCAGGCCGAGTTCTTTTAGGTGCTGCAATTGGCATGACTTTAATAGGCAATTTTTCAACTTTATTTAACTTTAATAAGTATAAGGGTACAAAACCAAGCGCATCATCTTCGCTTATAGATGAAAGTAAAGAAAAGGTAGTATGTTAGGATGACAAATATTTTAAATTCAATAATTGCCAACCAACCGATATATCCTGCACAACAGGATAATAAGCCTGTCTTTACTTTTGACAGCGACGGCAAAATTAAACCGCTAAAAGGCAAAGGAAAATTACTTCCTTCAAGAGTTTTCGGTTCTCCTATTGAATATGTAAAAGATTTAAAACAAGATATAGTTAATATAGGAAGAGCTGCAAAAGGTCAAGCTAATGACCATGAACTCGGAAGAATTAATGATGTTGCAATGAAACTTGGTTCTTTAGGCTTAGCTTCATATTTATTTGTAAAAAATCCTTTAAAATTAAGTAAAGCAATGGAATTTGTAGGTTTTGGAACCTTCTTTGCTTCAATGGCATTATGGCCAAAACTTGCAATTCAGGCTCCTCTAAAAGCCAGAACAGGTGTAGATATACATCAAAAATATATTGATTCACAGGGTCGTAAGAAAATGTTATATCAAGATCCTCAATATGTTTTAACTGATATGTATACAAGAGAAGATTTAGACAGAATAGGTAAAAAATTAGGTGTTAGTGAAAATCTTCCGGACAGAGATAATTTTATAAAACAAAGAGCACAAAAAACTGCACTTCAAGGTAATACTTTATGGATGATGACAGCGGGTGTTGCAACTCCTGTAATGAGTGCTTTAGCTTGTAACGCTTTGGAAAAACCTGTAGGCGAATTAATTCAAAGATATGATTTAAAATCTACCGAAAGAGCATTGGAAAACGGTGCTAAAATAGGTATATTTGATAAATTAAAAATGATGATTCAATCAAGAAGATTGGATCGTTTCTTGACAAAAAATGCTGATAAACCTTTAGATGCAAGCATGATAAGAAGATTATCCGGAATGATGGGTAAACAAGCTTCCTCCTTATCGTTAAATGATGTTATAGGTCAAGAATTATCAGGATTTAGAACCCCTGTTGATAGCGGTTTTGTAAGAGAAACATTAAAATCAATTATTCCTGATTCCGTAATCTCATCATTAAGCGGAAAAACAAAAGAAACATATGAAGCTGCAGTTGCAAGTAAAAACTTCGGTTTAATTGCAAGAATTCTTTCTGTAGCGGCTGAAGATTCAGAACGTCAACAAACTATTTTAAGTGGTACTATAGAACAAACTTTAAAATCTGCATATGAAAAGAAATCAATTCCGACAGTATCTCAATTCGCGGATAAAATAAAAGCAATGCATGCCAGTGTTGCTGATTTTGCAGCAAGACATAAAATTATCGGAAGATTTTTAGATGTTAGAGCAGGTGTTAATGCAGGTTCTTATAAAGCAAATCAATGGAACAAAATCGCAGATAAATTTATTAAATCTCTTCATTTAAGTTCAAAAGAACTCAGAAAAGTAGCAGATGGTGATATGTCTGTTATAGAAAGAAAAATGCAGGAATTAGCCGGCTCTAAAGATTTTGATTCCGTAATAGCAACTTTATCGAAATTAATTTCGGGTTATGATAGTGTTACCGGTTCACTAATGCAACAAGGCGGTAATGCTAAAGTTGTATCTGCATATGAACATGCAGTCCAAGCATTGATAGACTCAGGAAGTGAAGGATTGGCAGAAAAAGCTAAAACAATTGCCAGAAATACTTCTTATAATGCATCACAAAATGCTCTTGGTGCTAAAGCTACAGTTATGAGATTACTTCAAACATTGGATCTTCAAAGACAAATTTCACAAGGTTCTTATCGTAAAACTATTACAAGTTTATTACGTAAAAATAATTTAAAAGCAGATGATGCAACAATACAAAAATTAATTGAAGCAAGTAAGAAGATAATGATGTCAGCATCTATTACGGACTATACCGAAAAAATAAAAGGTTTATCCGATAAAGAATTTAAAATAGTAATGGAAGCTTTATTCAGAGGCAGAAAATCCGAAGTTGAACAAAGTATACAAAGAACAATGGGTGCTACAGGTGCAAAAGGTATAATAGATTCCTTTAGAGCTCATAAAGAAAAAGTAGTTCAAGATGTTGTTAATTGGCAAAATACAATAACTCCCGAATTATCAAGACGTGTTGCTTCAACCGCAACCAACGGCACAAATGCAGAAAGCAGAAATAACTTGATAGGCGGTCCGGTAAAAGAAACATTACAAAATATTTGTAAAAAAGCATATAATTCTAAAAAATGGATGAAAATATTTGGTGGTACAATGATTGCATTAACTGCAGCAACATTAATTGCCGGATTATTCATCGGACGTAAAGGTAAAACAGAAAAACAGGTAGAAGCGGAAAACAAGAAAAATGTCTAGTTATATTAACAAATACATAAATATAGCACCAACAATGCCGGTTCAAATGACACCGGAACCGACGGCTGTTATGATGCCTCAGGCTCCTGTTCCTTCTTCTGTTCAACCTTTAGGAACAAATATTCTTGAAAGATTTCTTCAAAATCAGGCAATGGGTGCAACTCCTACTGTAACACCTGTTTCTAATACACAGACACCATATAAAAATACATTAAGAACAAAATTTAAAAATAATGATGCAACTATAATGGGAATTATTATAAGAAGTTTTGGTGCTGAAGATAAAAAAGGAAATCAGCTTTTAAGGGAAGGTGATGTCAGAGGTAACTTTAACAACGCTGTTAAAAGATTAGATGAACTTAAAAACCTCGGTATAAATACTTTACATGTACTGCCGGTAAATCCTCCGGGAAAACATAATGCAATGGGTACGGCAGGTTCTTTATATGCACCTGAAGATTTCTTAAAAATAGATCCGGCTTTAGATGATCCGAACGATTCAAAAACTGTAAAAGAAGAATTTAAACATTTTGTAGAAGAATGTCATAAACGCGGAATTAGCGTAATGCTTGATTTGCCAAGTTGTGCATCCTTTGATTTGTTCAAAGCAAGACCTGAATTAATGGCATTTGAAAAAGACGGAACACCAAAAACTCCGGGTGGTTGGAATGACATCAGAATGTTCAATCCTTGGAAAGATGAAACAAAAAGAGAATTAAATCCTGATTTATTAAAAATGCATTATGATTTTGTTGATATGTGCATAGATTTAGGTATTGACGGTATAAGAAGCGACGTTGCAAGAACAAAACCGACAGAATTCTGGGATAATATAATTACTTATTCAAGAAAAAGAGACCCTGAATTTGCATGGTTAGCTGAAAGTTATACATATGAAGATGCTTCACCTCAATTAAATATGAATTATGACAGACCGCAAGATTGCTTAAGAGCCGGATTTGACAGCTATTACGGTCAATATCATAACTTCCATGAATGGTTAAAGGCAAAAGATTTAACCGATTATGTAAGAGAAAATATCAATATGTCGCATGAAATGAATGCAGGTAAATCCTTAATTGGTTCATTTGGCACTCATGATGATATATCAATTATGAACCATGGCGGTGTTACATATTCTAACCTTGTTTCAGGTATTCAGGCAACATTACCTATGTTAAATCCATACTATTTTGACGGATATCAATCAGGTGATGAATATGTTTATGATTTTGAAAATCAAACAGATAAACAAACCGATACGGATTCTGAAGAATGTACCGTACACCACGGAAGACCTGATATATTCAATTTCTCAAGACCGTTAATCGGCGAACACCCCGAAATAGGTGATTTCATGAAAAATACTTTGGAAATCAGAAAAAATCCGAAATATCATGATATACTAACAAAAGGTTCATTTATTCCTTTAAAAGTAAAAAATAATAAAAATGACCAAATAATTGCATATGCACGTCATTTAAACGGAAAAACTCTTCTGGTTGTTGCAAACAGAGATGTTAATTCAAGACAGGAAGGTTCTATTGAAATTCCCGGATTAAAAGAAAGTCAAAAACTACAAAATTTATTTAATTCATACGGTGAAAATTCCACATTACAAGCTGTTGATAATAAATTAAACGTAAGTTTAGGCTCCGGCAGAGTTCATTTATTTGAAATAGATACTCCAAATATTGAAAATGCCGGCTTAGAAGTAATGAAACAAAAATTATAAGGCAAGAATATGAAAGTAGCATTTAATCCTGTAAAATTATATAATAATTATTCTTTTAAAGCACCTGTATACGATAAAACAGTTGCTGTTGCCCCTAAAGAACCTACAAAAGATGAAATTACAACCGCAAAAATAAAAAAAGTTGTATCGGCGTTGACTGTTTTATGTACTTGTGCAGGAATTCTTTATTTTGGCTATAAAAAATGCTTAAAAAATAACAGAATTCAGATTAAAAAAGATGAAGATGATAAACTTGCAAGAATGATTGCTCCTAAAGTAGATAAAAGAGTTCTTAATTTTTAACCTTCAACTATTTGCACTCCTGAGCTTGTTCCAAGTCTTGAAGCACCTGCTTCAACAAGTGCCATTGCTTGTTCTTTGGTTTTAATTCCGCCTGAGGCCTTAATCTTAACATTGCTGCCTTCAAGTGTTTCCTTCATGATTTTTATATCCTCAACCTTTGCTCCGACACCGTTTTTAACAAATCCGGTTGATGTTTTTGCAAAATCTGCTTTTGCATCTTTTATTATTTCGCATGCTTTTTTAATTTCTTCTTTGGTAAGTAAATCGGTTTCTATAATTACTTTTAACGGTACACTTCCTATGGCATGCTTTACTGTTTCTATATCTTGTTTTGTATATTCGTAATCTCTATCTTTGATTGATTGTACATTTATTACCATATCTATTTCATCAGCACCGTCAAGAATTGCTTTTTGAGCTTCAAATGCCTTGACTTTGCTTATACAAGCGCCAAGAGGGAATCCAACCACCGTAACAACTTTTACCATTGTGTTTTTAAGAGCTTCTTTTGCAAGTTTTACATTGCAGCCGTTTACACAAACCCCTTTAAAATTATGTTCTTTTGCTTCATTAAATAATTTTATTAAATCATTCTTTGTTGCATCCTGCTTGAGCAAAGTATGCTCAATATATTGTTCCAGTCCCATTTTTACCTTATACTTTCTAAAATTTGTGCTGATTTAAATCTTTTCGGAGAATAATATTCAATATAATTTCTTAATAAATTGATACAAATATCACATATTCTTTCTGTTGCAAGGTCATCATACCTTGTGTGAACAATAAAATCCTCTTTTAAAAGAGTATTTAAAAATTCTTTTATTCTATGTGGAATTTTTGTTTTTTTACTGATATTTGCACTGCAATCTTTGCATAAAATTCCGCCTTGCTCTATAGAAAAATAAATTTCATCATCTTCAGGTTTTTTCAGGCATTTTACACAGTTATCCAATTCCAAAGAATAGCCTGTTATATCCATAATTTTAAGTTGAAATCTTATTACATTTAACATTGTTTGTTCAATTGTTTGTGATTTTGATATTTCATCCAAAAATGTATAAAACAGGTTGAAAATTTCTTCGCTGTTAGGGTCGTTTTCTGTGCCGAAATTTGTTACTATTTCACAACAATACATTGCATACATAAGCTTATTAATGTCGCTTCTTAAGTTGAAAAAAGTGTTTAAAGCTTCTGCCTGACAGATAGTGTCAAGATTTCTGCCTTTATTCAGCATCATTTTATTTGCAACAAGCAAATCCATTCTTCCGCCAAGTTTGCTTGTTGTCTTTTTTATGCCTTTGGCAACACCTTTTATAAGTCCTTTTTCTTTTGAATACATCAAAATAATTTTATCGGACTCACTTATGCTGTACGATTTCAGATTTATAACATTTGTGGTGAACTGTTCTTTCATTATTTTAGTTTAGTCCTTCACTGCCTGAATATACACCATGCATATAATGCATAAGCTCATTTTTATTATCACTGTTGTCTAAAGCTACTTCTTTTGTGATAAATCCGCGTTTATACAGTTCGAATAAACAGTTATTGAATGTTATCATGTCGTCATAAGAACCTTTGTTTACAAGTTTGTATATTTCTTCCAATTCATCTTTTAAAATAAAATCTTTAATTGTAGGAGTGGAATATAAAAGCTCTACGGCAGGAATTCTGCCTTTGCCCTTTGCATTCGGCAGCAATTTCTGTGATACTGAGCCTCTGTATACTTCTGCGAATTGATGTCTTATTGTTTCTCTCTCTGAAGGCGGGAAGAAGCTTAATACACGGTTGATAGTTTGTATTGCATTAAAGGTGTGCAAAGTTGCAAATACAAGGTGTCCTGTTTCTGCTGCGTGCAGGGCGCTTTGTATAGTTTCCATATCTCTTATTTCACCGATTAATATAACATCAGGGTCTTGTCTTAATGCATATTTTAACCCGTCTACGAAATTGGCTGTATCTATGCCGATTTGACGCTGCGTGAATATGGATTTATTGCTTTTGTATACATATTCAATCGGGTCTTCTACGGTAATTATATGCTTTTTATGTGTATTATTTATGTGATTTAAAATTGATGCAATTGTTGTTGATTTACCTGAACCTGCTACACCTGTTACAAGAACGATACCGTTTTCTAATTCCGAAAATTTTTCAATAGTTTTAGGAAGTTTTAACTGCTCAAATGTCGGAATATCATATGGAACTAAACGTACTGTCATTGAATGATACCCGAATGACATTGCAAGATTGACTCTGAAACGTGATAACCCTTCTATTTCATACGGAAAATCTGAATCGTATGATTTGAATATTTTATCTTTCATTGATACAGGTGCAATTGTATTAATTGCTTTTATCATATCATCTTGAGTTACCGGTTCTAATTTTGATTTTATAATTTTTCCGTCTATACGGAACGCAGGAACTTCTCCTACTATAAAGTGTAAGTCAGATGCTTCTAATTCATGTGCTTTTCTGAGTAGAGCATCAATCGTATATCCGCTCATTATATCTCTCCCATAATATTAATTACTAACAGTATATTACTTATTAGTACTTTATGGAAAGTATTTAACATTTATTTTAATTCTTTTGTATGATTTTTATCCACTCGCCTTTTTCGTCGTCGTCTTTGGCATTGTTTATTGCTTTTCTAAGTAAAGTTTTCAATTGTTCTTTTAGTTCGTCCATTTATGTTTCCTTTATTTTGTGTTTAAGATAATACCTCTGAAACAACAGAATTAAAGTATTGTTTAGAGTTTTTAATATAAGGGTTTAAATTTATAAAAAAATGGGATATAATAATATTAAGGATGTTCCCTCGATGGTATATTTTAAATGCCCTTAAATGGTGCTTAACCGTGGAACATCTTTTTTATTGCTCGTGTATATTATATAAATGAACCTTTTGAGGTTTTGTTTTACTGTCGCCAATATACTCTTCTGTATCTAAAATTATTTTGTATGTTTTAGTTTTTGTTTTAATTAAAACTTCAAAGTATGTAGGTCAGTATGTAGGTCAGGCACTGCCTGACACCAACATAAATCTTTACGGGTTCGCTCGCTTCACTCGACTCCACCCTGCCGATATCAAAACAAAAAATTCGGGAGTGCTTAATCAATCCGCTTCGCTTTTAAAATCCTTACGGATTTTACCGCTCAGCCTGATTTACGCACCTACGGGTTCGCTCGCTTCACTCGACTCCACCCTACCGAATTTTTTGCAAAAAAAAAGGAACTTTTTGATGGTTCCTCTGAAATCTGTTTCAATTTCCTCGTGTGTTAGTAAAGGTAGTAAGTAAGGTAAAGTGTGAATATAAAATTTTGATTGAGTTCTCGGTTAATATTTTAATATCATCTACATATATATAAAGTATATACACTATAAATAATTGCCTAAAATATTTAAAACAATATATACGATTTCAAAAAATCCAGTAATAATAATACTTTTAATGCTTTACAAAACTTAATATAAACAAAAAATCATGTTTGATTTATCTCCTAAAACCATTAATACATTAAATGATGTATTTAAAATTTGTCGAAAAAAGTACATACTTAATTGTGTAGTTACGGATTTAGTGTAATTGTGAGGCGTTAACTTGTATAATACTATCTACCCCGGTTATGTAAATTCATATTACGGCGTAAACAACAAATTAATTACAAGAAAACAGGACGACGAAAAAAGTTCAAGGTCCTCGCAATCTGCTGAGAATAATACCCAACAGGAAAGACAGCATACACCGAAAGAAGGTGCATATTTCCCTAACGGTGAAAAAGTTGCTGTTGATTTATTTAATCCCAAAAAGAAAATCGGCATTGACCAGATACTCTCCGATTTTAAAAATACAACTAACGCTATAGGCAGTCCCGATGAAATAAAAAAAGAAGTTGCATCATATCTCGATTTAATTCAAAGCCAAGCACAAAAAGATAATCCTAATCAGCAAATAATACAAACAAATCTAAAAAATGCTTCACAAATACTTGATGAATATATAACAAAAACACTAAAAAAACCTTCAAAAGTTGTCGAAAATTGGGTTGATGCTCTATTCTTACAGCAAATAGATTATAAATCGGAAAAACCGATAGAGCCTGAAATGCAACAGGAAACTCCCCCAACGCCAACTCCCGTAGCAGAAGAACAGCAGGAAATAGTTGAAGAACCTTTAGAACAAACACCTTCTGAAACGATTGAAACACCTCAACAACAACAACAAAATAACGATATATATGTTCCATCTGACCCGCAACTAAGAAGGATGTTTATTCAGGCTAAAAAATATGCCGCTATTGATAATAAAGAAAGGGCATTGTATTCGTTCCAAAACACGATGGATTATGCCGACGAAATAGGTGATACTCAAGCTTGTGCAATGATTCATTTTGAAGAGGGCAAGTTATATAATGATTTTAATCAACCCGAGGATGCATTATATAGTTTTGACAGAGCTGCAAAACAAAGTTTGGATAATAATATAAAAGCCAAAGCGCATTTATCAATGGGAAAAATATATGATGATTTTGTCGATATTCAACCGGCAGTTGAACATTACAGTGCTGCAGTTTCCTTTGCGGGAGAAGCGGATAATTTGAAATTGCAATCAAAAGCACTTTCTGATTTGGCTCAAATTCATACCGATACATATGATAAAGAAGCCGCTAAAAAATTTATGACCTTGGCTTGCGACGTAGCAGACGAAACCAAAGATAATAAAGTTCGCGGTTATATATATTCTAAAAATGCAAAAATGAGCGAAACTCTCGGAGAAAAAGCAAAAGCTATTAATCTGTACGGTATTTCTGCCAAAGCATTTTTAGATATTAATGATGATGAAAATGTTGCAAAAAGCTATATGTTTGCTGCGGATCTTATGAAACAGTACGGAAATAATGCAAAAGCAAAAAAATTATTATACAATGCATATGCAGCTGCTCAAAAAACTGACAATAAAGACCTGAAAAATCAAATAACTCAAGAAATAGCAGCTCTATAGTTTATATTGACAAATATTGCGTAATGGACAAAAATCCCTTTTTAGTTTATAAGTTAGATAACATAAAGGGATATTTATGAAAATTGTAATATATGGTGCCAATGAAACAGCTTGTTTGATTGCGGCAAAATTATACGAAGAACACGATATAGTTGTTATTGATGATACATATTCCGGAAATGAAGAGTTTCAAAAACTTGATGTTGAATATGTTCAAGGCTCGGGTTCCAATATTTCTATTCTTGAAGCTATAGGTATAAAAGATGCGGATATCTTTATTGCCTGCTCTGATAATGATGAAGCAAATATTGTTTCCTGCCTTACTGTTACAAATATGACGAAATTAAAAACAGTATGTTTTGTTAGCAAAAGTGATAATGTGGAATCCCTTTCACTCGTCAGAGGTTCAAAATATCAGCGTGAATTAATGATAGATTATGTTTTATGGCCTGAAGAACTGATGACACAAGAAATATTCAGAATAATTACTGTTCCGAATGCTATAGATGTTGAAAATTTTGCGAACGGTAAAGCAAGATTACTCGAATATCGTGTGGTTCAAGGTACTAAATTTTTAAATAAAAAAATAAAAGATTGCAGTTTCCCTGAAGAAACACTTATTGTTGGTATTACAAGAGATGACACTTTATTTATTCCAAATGGTGATACTGAATTGCTGTTAAATGATAAAGTTATTTTTATGGGTTCATCTTATTCTTTGGATATTCTTGCAAACAGATTTTTCCAAGATAATACAGGTGTTAAGCAGGTTACAATTATCGGCGGCGGTAATGTAGGACTTATGCTTGCACAAAATCTTGAAAAAGTTAATATGAAAATAAAAGTAATAGAAATTAATTATGACAGATGTGTTGAACTAACCGAAAGTTTGAAAAATACACTTGTAATAAACGGCGATGGTGCAAATTACGGTCTGTTAGAAGAAGAACGTGTCGGTGATTCCGATGTTGTAATTTGTGTAACAAGTAATGATGAAAAGAATTTGTTGTGTTCATTATTATCAAAACAGCTCGGCGTACCTAAAGTTATAACAAGAGTTTCAAAAAATGCCAATGCAAAACTCTTTGAAAAGGTAGGAATTGATGTTGCTATTTCTCAAGATGCAGCAGCAATTGATGATATTGATAATCATTTGATTAAAACCGAAGTAGAAATTCTTGCTACTGTTGAAAGAGGGCAAGGAAAGGTGCTTGAAATAAATGTACCGTTTAACTTTAAAACAGAGACATTAATGGATTTAAAGCTTCCTTGTAAGGCTATAATTGCCATTATACAAAGAAGAAACAGAGTAATTATTCCTCGAGGAACAACTCAAATTATGCCGTTTGATAATTTGATTGTGTTTACTACACAAGAAAATGCTGATGCCATTTTGAATTACTTTAGAAAAGGTGCTTAACATATGAATTTCAGATATGTTTTTAATACCGTAAGTTTAATTTTAAAGTACCTTTCCGTTGTAATGCTGGTACCGGTTATTTGTGCCGTTATATATAAGGAATATGATGCATATCAGCCGTTTTTAGCTGCATCTTTTATTTCTTTTATCTTAAGTTATTTCTTTAAAGGTAATGAAAAAAGCGGTGAAGAATTTAATAATATTAATAAAGGTGAGACACTTGCTGTTGTACTATTTTCTTGGGTTTTATTCGGCTTATTATCTTCCATAACCTTTATGTACTTTGGATTAAAACCAATAGATGCAATATTTGAAGCTGTTTCAGGTGTAACAACAACAGGTGCAACGGTATTGCAGGATTTTTCAATATTTCCTAAAACGATGTTCTTTTGGCGTTCTTTTAGCCAGTGGCTTGGCGGCATGGGAATATTAGTATTGTTTATTGCTATTTTGCCTCAATTTGCGATAGCCGGAAGACAAATGTTCTTTGCGGAATCTCCGGGGGCAAGTTCAACGGAAAGTAAGTTAACCCCGCGAATTCGCCAAACAGCAGGTGCTTTGTGGGGAATATATTTTATTTTGACAATTATAGAAATCGTATCATTATCCTATATGGGGATGCCGATTTTCGATGCTGTTTGTAATTCATTTTCATCTCTTTCCGGCGGAGGTTTTTCTCCTGCTGCGCACAGTATAATGCAGTATGGTCAAGCTAAATTTATATGGGTAATAGCAATTTTTATGTTCCTTTCGGGGATGAACTTTGCATTACAGTATAAAATATATTTTAAACATAATTTTATGGCACTTTTTAAAGATGACGAATTTAAATTATATTTCGCTATAGTTTTTTCTTTTACAATTTTTATTGCACTGACTTTAACTGCTCATCATATATACGATATAAAACAATCAATAGAAGAGGCATTCTTTCAAGTCGTTTCCATAATAACAACAACAGGTTTTGTTTCTGCCGATTATAACGAATGGAATTTAAGAGCAAAATTATTGTTATTTTTATTGATGTTCTGTGGTGCTTCAATAGGTTCTGCATCGGGAGGTTTAAAATTATTAAGACTTATTTTTATCTTTAAATATTTAAAAAGACAGATATCAAAAATCTTTCATCCAAACGGAGTTTATCCTATAAAGATTAACAGAACAATAGTAAGTGAAGATAACGTAAAACAGATGGTTTCTTTCGTAATATTTTATTATGCAATATTTGCAGTAACTGCTGTTATTTTAGTCTTTACGGAGCAAAATGTAGTTGTAGGTGTTACGTCAGCCATTGCATCATTGGGAAATGTAGGTCCTGCCTTTGGAATGGTAGGTCCGATGGAAAATTACTCATCCATCCATACGATTTCTAAAATAATATTTATTTTTAACATGTTGATTGGACGACTTGAATTAATACCGTTTTTGGCATTATTACATTCGGATTTTTGGACATTTAGGAAAAGAAACAACTTGCATAAAATCAAATAAATATGATACAATTTTGCTGTTAATTAGTAGTTTAGAGAATTAGTATGTTTAAAAGAACTTTAACTTTAGGATTAATATTATTTTTAACTGTTTATGTGTCAAAATTATTAATAGTAATGTTTAAAAATATGGATTTAGCTGAATTTAAACCTGTTGCGACTATATTTTTACTTGATATATCGGCATCAAACAGAAATTTACAACAAGATCAAGAAAAATTAATATTGAGAATATCAAAGAGGTTGGATTCGGAAGACCACGCTTTGATATATATTGTATCAGAAGATGCATATAATATTTATAACGGCAATCCTCATAAGTTGCCTCAAATCAAAGAAGCAATGAATAAAAGAGGCGCTTTTGATTCTAAAAGCTATGGTACTGCGTACGGTTTAGCTTTGAAAAAAGCTGTAGGGGATGCTTTAAGATATGAAGAAAAAGGATATCGTCCTGCAATTGTTATATTAGGCGACTTGGAAAATGAAGGCGATATTAAAAAGCAAATTAATTGGAATACATTACCGACTAATATTAAAAATACTAAAAAATATATTCCGGATTTAACACTTGCATTTTTATATGCACATCCGCAGAAATTAGACAACATCAGACAAACTTTATTACCGGTTATTGATGAAAAACATTTGATTATGGCTTCGGAAGAAAATGTTGATTTAGCGGTAAGAAAGTTTATGGAAGCAGTAGGAAGATAGAGGTTCAATACGGCTATGACTATAACTATATCATCTAAAAATAACGAAAAAGTATTTAGCGATTCTAACTTGACTGATATAAATATCGGTACGGCTCCGAATTGTCATTATAAACTCACAGATTTGGGTTTTGATTTAATAATTTCTCTGCAAAAACAAGAAAACGGGAAATGGAAAATAGTAAACAATTTAGTTTCAGATAAAGTTTTATTCAGAGGACAACCGATAGGTAAGTTTTTAGAAATTGGTTCATTATGTAAATTAATGATTGCTGACAGTGATGAATTTATCAGCATAAAAATAACAGCCGCAGGTGCTAATCCGAAAGTTGTTTCAGGTTCTTTGGAACTTGCTAACAGAAAAAGTGCTGAGAAAATAAGAAAAACTGAAAGTAATAAAAAAACAATCACTATGATTGAAGATGAAGAGCTTAATGAACAAGATATTGAAACCTTATATGGTAAAGGTGTCGGTGCTCAAACTAAAATTAAGATAGACAGAAGAAAAGCCGATATTGAAAGAAGAAGAGCTCTTGTTACAAAAGAAATCGCATATAAAGCTAACTATTTAAGACAAAAATTAGCTCAAAATGAAGTAATTTTGAGCATGTTGAATATATTAATTGCCTTTGTTCCATTGGCAATGGCATATATTTTAAAAGATATTATAAGACTTGATAACGGGCAGGGCGCACAATTACAAAATAAAGTATTGTTCCTGTGCTCTATATCATTTATCATTGTAACGATGTTATTAAAACAAGGTCAGTTCTTATTACTTCAAAATAAAGGAAAGAAAAATGTTTCACCTTCATCTGTTTTAATACAAAGACTATGTTTATTAACATCAAGCGGTATATTTGCAGTTATGATAATTTTTTCAATAGCTGAACTTTTGGTACATACTTATCAATTGCCGCTATTAATTCCGCAAATGGTTCTATTATGTACATTCTTATGTATATTCTTGGGTATCTTCTCAGGATTTACAAAGAATATTATTGCTGAAAGTGGTGAAGAATTAGACAGTTATGAAAGCAGAGAAGATTTTCAGGCTGTTGTTAAAGATTATCAGCAATGGATACAATTATTTGTAAACAATATTACTAAGAAAAAATTAAAAGATATAAACAATAAAATATTTAACTTAGAAATTAAAGCCGGTTTAGAATATGCAGTCGGTGTAATTACGGCTCCGTTCTTGGCATATGGTGTTTCACAGACATTGGCTGAATGTTTCCCTGAAGCTGCAGGTTGGATAAGACTTGCGGAAGGGTTTAAATTCTCTCCGATATTCCTTACTTTGGCTATGTTTATGATTATATTTGCATTCCATTGTTTTGCAACATCATTTGCAACATCTAAGAGAGTTCTTGCTTCAAACGTAATTAAACAAGACGGGTTTAGTGATTATAATGTTCATGGTGTTATTCTTCACGGTGTTGAAAGCAGCAAAAACTTAAAGAGAGAAGCTAAAAAATTCTTTATTATAGCATTATGTGTTGTATTTATTGAAATTTCAATGAACGCATCATACTTTATCGGTGTAATGGGCGGTGATGTAATGGGTATGATATTAAGTTTCATCGCAGCTTTATTACCGACGGCAATCCTTATTATGGAAACAACAATGTTAGGTAATACTAAATTTGAAATCATAATAAGAGAAGAATTAATGGAAAAAGTAGATAAGGATTTTAATTAATAAAAGGAACAATTAATAATGTACAGATGCACGGAATGTCATACAGAATATACAGAATGTCCTGATTTTTGCGATTGCGGAAATGATACATTTGAAGAAATCATAGAAGAAGAAACTCAGGATGAATATGATGCATATCAAGGGGAAGAAGAGTTGATACCTCCTCCTGCTCCTCCTGCAAAAAAGAGAAGAAAAATGTCTCCGCAAGAAGCAGTGGAATATTTTGAAGAACAAAAAGAAAAAAAGAAATCTTTAATTGCAGCAGGTGTATTTCTTGTTTTGTGTATACTTGCAATAACTGTATTCCCTCCGCATGTAAAACCTAAAATGGATGTTGTAAAACAAAAAGTTGCTAAAGAAAATATAAAAATCCCTGATGTTAAAACATATTGGGATGATACTGTTCCTTCCGCATATAAGAAAGAAGATTCTTTGGCTAATTTACCAATATTAAATTCAAGATTAAACAGTATTTCTCCTGTTTTAAGAGAATATTTAGGATATTTGGGTAAGGAATTTGATCGTAAATGGGATAAAAATATGATTAAAACTCCTGAAAATAAACCTTATTCAGTAACTGTTGTATTTACAATCGATAAAGAAGGTGTAATGCCTATAAAAAGAATCGTTACAAGTTCTAATAATCAAAGTTTGGATAATTCCGTTTCATTGGCATTAACTAATGTAGGAAATGTTGAAATACCTCCGGAAGACTATAAAGGTGAAAGAATATATATTTCCTTTAATGTTGATGAATCAAAAGGAGCTTATATAAAATATCCTGTTAAGAAATAAGTTTGGATATTAAATTTATAAATTCCGGAAAAGATATATTAACCCATTGAAATTGATTGATTTTAATGGGTTTTTTGCATATTAATCCTGCGACATATGTACTCATTGCTATTCTATGGTCGTGGTAGCATTCTGTTTCGCAATCGCCAATAAGTTCTGTTTTACCGTTGATAATAAAGCCGTCAGGTGTTTCTTCTATATTCGCACCGAGTTTTAAAAGCTCTGTTTTTACTGCCGTAATTCTGTCTGCTTCTTTGTTTCTGAGGTCAGAAGCATCTTTTATTATTGTAGTACCTTCCGCTTGAGTCGCTGCAACTGCAATTACAGGTATTTCATCAATTAATCGGGGAATTATTTCCCCTTCAATTGTTGTTGCTTTAAGTTTTGAGTACCGGACTCTTATGTCTGCAACTTTTTCGTTTGAAATTGTTCTTTCATTTAATAATTCTATATTTCCGTTCATCTTCTTTAAAACATCAATAATACCGCTTCTTGTCTCATTAACACCTACATTTTTTAATGTGATATCGGAGTCAGGTACTATTAATGCCGCAACAATGAAAAATGCAGCGGACGATATATCACCGCATATTTCAAGATCTTCGGGGGACAATTTTGATTTTTGAACAGAAACTTTGTTACCTTCAACATTGATATCAGCATTCATATATTTAAGCATAAGTTCTGTATGATTTCTGGATTTATATGGTTCGGTAACAGAAGTAATGCCTTCAGCATTCAATCCTGCCAATAAAATACACGATTTTACCTGAGCTGAAGCAATGGGTGAAACGTAATTAATTCCTTGTAATTCATTTCCGATTATTTCAATGGGAAGTTTATAATCATTATGTTTAAATGATGCGCCCATTAATTCTAAAGGTGATATTATACGTTTCATCGGTCTTTTAGAAAGACTTTCATCCCCATACAATGAGCTGCTAAAATTTTGACCTGCTAATATACCTGTGATTAATCTTGTTGTTGTACCGGAATTGCCACAATTAAGAGGTTTTGATGGAGCAGTAATTGCTGCCATAGAATCTATAATAAGTTCTTTTTCATTTACATAATCTATACTGCAACCAAGTTGCTGAATAATTGAGAGTGTAGAAAGACAATCCGCACCTTTTGAAAAATTAGTTATTTTACATTTCCCCTTTGTAAGAGTAGAAAACATAAATGCCCTATGAGTAATTGACTTATCTGCAGGTATTTCAATAGTACCTTTTAATATGTTTGCTTTTTCTACGGTTATATCCATAGAATAATTAGACAATAAATCAACGCTTTTTTCAATAATTAAAAAGTTAATGATATTCGTGATATAATTATGGAGAAGTGTAAATAAAATGTAGATTTTATGAAAAGACGAATAATAATAGTTTTAATAATAACAATTATATGCTTTTCAATATTTTTAATGATGGATTATTTGTTTGCATATAAAATGCATACTTTAAGATTAAATTATTTAAATAGTCTGTTTTTTGATGATAGTATAGAGAAATATAACTTTCAAAATACACCGCTGAATTATTCTATAAAAATGATTCATTTTGAAGACATAATAAATAAAGAGATAAAAGAAAAAAAAGTAAAAATATATGGACACGGGAAAAAAGAAAAAGGTTCAATTCTTCTTTTAGGTTGTTCTTTTGCACAGGGTGTAATTTTAGAGGATAATCAGACATTTGGATATTTATTATCCGAATTAACAAACAGAAATGTATACAGACTTGCAAGAGGAGGAATGGGTGCGGGAAATTCCTTATTTCAAGTATCAAATGATAAATTACATGAATATATAAAAGAAAATACAACTGAACCTGATTATGCAATATATGTATATATTGAATACCATCAAAATAGAATTTATGAAGATAAATATTGTTTCTATGACTTTTTTCATACACAAGTTGGCTATAATCAAAAAAATGGAAAATTAGTATATGTTAAAAATAATTTGCCCATATTGTTATCTCATTTTGCTATTGGTAAATATATTATAAGAAGGTATGTTGAAGATAAAATATATTCGAATGTTGATTATATGAATTCAACTTTAAAAAAATATTTTATACAAATAAAAGCAGAATTAGTGAAAAGATATCCGAATATAAAAATTATCATTATAAAATATCCTATGGCTGACCAAAATGAGGATTATTATAATTCAAAAATATGGGATGAACTTAGAAATGAAGGAATTATAATATATGATATTCAAAAAAACTTTAAAGAAGATTTTACACAACACGAATATCAATTTGCTGATGGACATCCTAATGCTAAAGCTTGGCAGATAATAACTCCCAAATTTGTGGAAAATATAAAATTATAATAAATTTTATATAATAAAATTGACATTTTCTAATTTATTTATTATTAATTTTTCTTAATATTATCAGCCTTATATAGTACGGAATTGTACCTTACCTGTTTTAAATTTACATTATTATTGTCATGTTTGTGTTTTGGAATGTTTTATATAATATATGGGGAAATAATGTCAAAAATTATTTGAAAAAAAAATGACATTATTAAAGAAGAGAGGGTCGATAATATACCATGACTATTAGTAACAGCTCATTTCTTGCATATCTTGGAAAATTTCAAGATAAGATGGGAATATCCGGTAATAAGAAATTTAGCTTATATAAATATAGCAGTGAATTTTTAAAATTTTTAAAAGATGAATTAAAACTGGATACGTCTTTTGCTTCAATGAGTATTACTGATATTATTGAAGAAGGGCTGCAAAATGCATTGCAAAATCCTGAAGATACAGAAAAGCAAGGCAAAAATTTCTTAACAGATATGTTACTGAATATGTTTAAAGATAGTGACATTATAAAAGATGTGGATTACAACCAAAATGAACAAATAGATAAAGAAGAAATAGATAAATATTTAGAAGTAATAGATTTTGACGGTGATAAAAATATCACGCTCGATGAAATATTTTCAAGTATTGATAAATTAAAAGACGGAACACTTCAGCCGTTATTAAACCCTGTTTCAACACCGGAAGAGCCTCCTGCAACATCAGGCGGTGGTGGTGGAGGCGGCGGAGGCAGTATTGGAGGAAATACTGATCCGGGGAAAAATGAAGATCCTAAACCAAAAACAATCGCCGATATGTCGCTTGAAGAATTAAAAACAGAAAAAACTTCAAGAGAATCAAGCTTAACAGAAGCACAAAATAATTTGGATGCTGTTTATAACGGAACGAATGAAAATGTAAAAACAGCTCAGGATGATTATAAAACAGCAAAAGATGCATATAATGATGCTGTTGAAAATGATGGAAATATTTCTGCTGAATTCAAGAAAAAGCGTAAAAACAATCTTGATAATATAGATGTAAAAGAAAAAGAAATTACTGAAACAAAAATAGCTATTAAAACGAAAGATTCTGAAGTATTAAAACAAGAAGCAGTAATAGGTGAAGATGATGCGACTATTCAAGGTCTGGAATCTGCATTAGCAAGTTTAAATTCGTCGTCCGCAGATGGTGATGAAGAAAAAGCAAAAGAAATTGCAACGAAAAAAGCGGATGTTGAAGCGCAACTTAAGACTGCAAAAGAAAAAAAGACAAATGATGAAGCTGCACTTCAAAAAATGAAAGAAGAACTACAAGCACTAAACAACAAAAAAGATGCGCAAGAGGGCGAATTAAAAACTTTAGAAACCGAAAGAGCTGAAATAGAAAATGAAATTGCAACAAATGAAAAATACTCTGAAGCAGTAAAAACAGCATTAAAAACATTTCAAGATGCAAAAACAAATTTAGACAGTGTAAAAAGTACTGAAGAAACCAATGCAAAAGATGCTGTAACAAAAGCAAAAGAAGCTGTTACGGAAGTAGATAAAGCAATAAATGAAAAAACAAAATCAAAGATTGAAAAAGATAATTCATTAAAATCCAGTGCTTTTGCTGATGATGTTCAATATAGTACTGAATATATAACAGATGACTCCGGCATGCAGTATTTGGTAATGAAACCGGCAGACGCAGATCCTGATGAAGAATTACCGATGCTTGTATATTTACATGGATTGGGTGAAGTCGGTGCGAATGCATCAAGAATGAAAGGTTCTGCTTTTGCTCAAACATTGTTATCAAGCAAAAACGGAGGTTTCGCCGAAGGATTTAGAGGTTATATAATATGTCCTGTTTTACAAAAAGGGAACTGGGGAGATAGGCATAATTCGGATTCTTCAAATCAATCTAAAGCGGAACGAGGATTAAGAAGTATAGTTAATAATTTCCAAAAAACGCATAAAGTAGATAAAAACAATATTGCACTGACAGGACACAGTCTTGGCGGTATAGGTACTATATATATGGCAAAACATATGCAGGATGTATTCTCAAGAGCTGCTGTATTAAGCGGTTATGAAGCAGGCGATAATAATGGGGTTATTGATATTGGTACATTAGAAAAAGAAATACCTATCATGGGCTTTGCTGGTGATCACGGAGATGGCGGCGCTTTAAAATATATGAACGGTAAATTTACCAACCTTGTTACTGTAAATGCAGACCATGGAGGTGTTCCAAGGGCAGCATTATTATATGATGCGAATAATAACGGACGTTCTGATTTATTAGAATTTTTATTTCCTGATTAATAAATTAAAAAATTTCTTATAAATAAGAAAAATTTGTCTAGTTTGCTTTATTTTATTGGTTAACTTTTCTTAATATTATTAGCCTTATGTAGTGCGGATTGTACCTCCCCTATTTTGAACTTGCCTTGTCTGTTGTCATGTTTATGTTTTAGAATGTTTTATATAATATATAGGAATAAAATATCAAAATTATGCTGCAAAAGAATAGAGGATAGAACTTATACAATGAATATTAATGATATCTCATTTCTTTCATATCTCAAAAAATTCCAAAAGAAAATGGGTATAACTGATAAAAAAAATTTCAGTTTATACAAATATAGCAGCGAATTTTTAAAATTTTTAAAAAATGAGTATAAAGTTGATACTTCTTTATCTTCTATGAGTATTTCCGATATCATCGAGGAAGGATTGCAAGATAAATTGCAAAATCCTGAAGATGCGGGAAAACAAGGCAAAAATTTCTTAACAGATATGTTACTGAATATGTTTAAAGATAGTGACATTATAAAAGATGTGGATTACAACAAAAACGGGCAAATAGATAAAGAAGAAATAGATAGTTTCTTGGGTGCAATAGATTTTGACGGTGATAAAAATATCACGCTCGATGAAATATTTTCAAGTATTGATAAATTAAAAGACGGAACATTGCAGCCATTATTAAGTGCAACTCCATCTGAAGAACCTCCTGCATCAACAGACAGTACGGGTGGGACAGGAGGTGGTACGGGACCAACAGGTCCTACTACAAACACTGATCCCGGGAATACTGATGATACTAAAACAAAAGCAGTTGCAGATATGTCTCTTGAAGAATTAAAAACAGAAAAAACTACAAGGGAGACAAGTTTAACAGAAGCACAAAATAATTTAGATGCTGTTTATAACGGAACGAATGAAAATGTAAAAACAGCGCAAGACAATTATAAAACAGCAGAAGATGCATATAATACTGCTGTTGAAAATGATGAAAATATTTCTGCTGAATTCAAGAAAAAGCGCAAAACTAACCTTGAAAATATAGCTAACAAAGAAACAGAAATTGCTGAAACAAAAACATCTATTAATGCAAAGGAATCTGAAATATTTAAACAGGAAGCATTAGTAGGTGAAGATGATGCAACGATTCAAGGATTAGAGGCTGCATTAGCAAATTTAAAGTCGTCATCAGCCGGTGATGATAAAGAAAAAGCACAAGAAATATCTTCTAAAAAGGCAGATGTAGAAGCACAACTGGCTACAGCAAGAGAAAAGAAAACAAATGATGAAGCTGCACTTCAAAGAAAGAAAGAAGAACTACAAGCGCTAAATGACAAAAAAGATGCGCAAGAGGGCGAATTAAAAACTTTAGAAACCGAAAGAGCTGAAATAGAAAATGAAATTGCTACAAATGAAAAATACTCTGAAGCAACAAAAACAGCATTAAAAACATTCCAAGAAGCAAAAACAAATTTAGACAGTGTAAAAAGTACTGAAGAAACAAATGCTAAAAATGCCATAACAAAAGCAAAAGAAGCAGTTACGGAAGTTAATAAAGCTATAAATGAAAAAACAAAAGCAAAAGTTGAAAGAGATAATTCATTAAAATCTGATGTATTTGGTGAAAATGTTCAATATACTACAGAATATATAACAGATGAATCCGGCATGAAGTATATGGTAATAAAACCGGCAGACGCAGATCCTGATGAAGAGTTACCTGCACTTGTATATTTACATGGTTCAGGAGAAGTCGGAGGAAATGATGATACGCTTAAACGTTCTTCCTTACCTCATACATTATTAACAGGCCAAACTCTTACACCCAGAGGTAAGGCAGGAGAATACAAATTTCCTGAAGGCTTTAGGGGTTATATAATATGTCCTATTTTATCAAGTGGAAACTGGTGTAATCAGAATGCTGAAAACGGAATAAGAAGTATAGTTACGAATTTCCAAAAGTCACATAAAGTGGATAAAGACAATATTGCACTTGCAGGACACAGCCTTGGCGGTATGGGTACTATATATATGGCAAAACATATGGGTGATGTTTTCTCAAGAGCTGCAGTAATTAGCGGATATCAAACAAGAGATAAAGAAGGGACTATAGATATTTCTTCAATAAATATACCTATTATGGGATATGTTGGTACATCCGGTGGAGATAGCGGTGCTTGGAATTATATGGCTCAAACCGTAACAGATCCTAAAACAGGTAAAAAAGTAAGACGTTTTCAAAATTTGGTTCAAGTATCTTCAGCACACGGAGATGCTCCGGGGTGGTCATTGATGGAAGATAAAAACGGAAACGGTCGCTCCGATTTCTTTGAATGGTTATTCCCTAATGCGTAAATCTTGAAAAAAATTTTTTGTGGTGATAGAATTATTTAGCGATTTGAATTGAATCGTCAATTAGCTGAATGCTAGTATATATTGGCGAATTAGTTTAATAAAATTGACAATTGAATAAACTAAAATCGGGATACTCTGCCGACTGAGAACGATTAAATATCGTTCGAAGGAGAGGAAGCAGTTTGGTCCAAACGTAAATTGACAATTAAATAAATAAAAA
>JAEELO010000002.1 GCA_016282705.1 Candidatus Gastranaerophilales bacterium
ATTTATTCTCATCGAGAATACTCCTTTCCTATAAAATTTATTAGTTTAATATCCGTAATAAATTTTTGTAGCTTTTTTATGAATTTTTGTAAATATTTATTTACAAAAAAAAAAATGAATTTCTCAATTAAACTTCATTAAATCAATATGATTTTTTATTTAATTAACTGCTCTTTAGTCAATTTTTCCTGAACGGAACTATGTAAATTTTTAACAGTATAATAGTTATTTTTAATTTCATCCTCACCCAGAATTACAGCAAATTTAGCAATTTTAGAAGCCTTTTCGAGCTGTTTTGCAAATTTTCTTGTATTATAATCAAACTCTGCACTAAAGCCGTTATTTCTGAGATATGATATTAATTTCACTGCTTCAAGCTGATTATCGGAAACTACATAATAATCTATTTTCTCAGGATTAATTTGAGGTATTAAAGCATTTAATCTCTCAACACCCATTGCCCATCCGACAGCAGGAGTACTTGGCCCGCCTAATGTTTCAACAAGACCGTCATACCTTCCGCCGCCGCATACTGCATTTTGAGAACCAAGATTATTAGATTTAATTTCAAAAACAGTCTTTGTATAATAATCAAGACCCCTTACTAAAAATGTATTTTCGACATAATTAATATTTAATGCCGATAAATAATTCTTTAGTTTCTCATAGTGAGATGAACATTCATCACACAATTTAATGCCTGAAACAGATTCTTTTAAATGATTTTCTTCAAATAATTTATTACATGTTTCATTTTTACAATCTAAAATTCTCAAAGGATTTTTTTCATATCTGTTTCTGCAATCTTCGCACAACCCGTCTAGAAACGGAGCAATAGCTTTTTTTAGCTGTTCTTTATATTCTTTTCTGCAATTAGCGCATCCTAATGAATTAATTTCGACAGTTAAATCATTTAAACCGAGTCCTTTTAAAAATTCCGTGGCAAGCAATATACATTCAGCATCAGCTGAAGCATCCTGAATACCAAACATTTCAACACCAATTTGATGAAACTGTCTTTGTCTGCCGGCCTGAGGTCTTTCATATCTAAACATCGGACCTTTATACCATAATTTGACAGGAGGACTTTCTCTGAATAAATTGTGTTCCAAATAAGCTCTTACAACACCGGCAGTATTTTCAGGTCTTAAAGTAAGACTTCTGTCACTTTTTATAAATGTATACATCTCCTTATTTACAATATCGGTTGTATCTCCTACGCCGCGTTCAAATAAGTCGGTGTCTTCAAAAATCGGAGTTCTTATTTCTTTAAAATTTGCTTTTGAAAAAACATTTTTAGCAACATTTTCAATTTTATGCCAATTTTCAATTTCTTCAGGAAGTATATCTTTTGTGCCTTTTGGTGCTTTTATACTCATAATTACCTCGTTTCAAAAGAATTATATAATAAACATATACATATTAATAATATTATTATTCTTTTGAAGAAATTAAGGGTATAGAAACAATAAATTCAGTACCTTCACCTTCTTTGGACATAAATGAGATTTCACCTTTATGAATTTCAATAATTTTTTTGGAAATTGATAATCCCAGTCCCGTACCTATTCCTGATTTTTTTGTAGTAAAACCGACAGAAAATATTTTATTTTGAATTTCATGCGGAATACCGCAGCCATTATCTTTTATTTTTACTACTAAATTATTATTATTGGTTTGAGTTGTAATTGTAATTTTACCTGAAGAATTTTTTTCTCTTATACTGTGACAAGCATTAAGTAATATATTCATAAATACTTGATTCAACATATTAACGCTGCATAAAACCGGCGGAATATTACCATAATTTTTTACTATTTCAATATTACTTTTTAATTCATGGGTTAATAATTTTAAGGTTAAATCAAGTTCACTGTTGATATCAGCCTGCTGGAATTCAGCCTCATCTAAACGAACAAATTTTTTAAGCGAAATTACAATATCTGAAATTCTTTGTGCAGCTTCAATATCGATAGAATTCAGTTCTTTTAACAATTCATACTGTTCTTCATCAATCCGATTTTCTAAAAGAATTTTATTTATAAGCTTATTATTAGAGCTTATAGCAGACAACGGAGTATTTATTTCATGAGCAACTCCCGATACCAATTGTCCCAAAGATGCCATTTTTTCGGTATTTATAAGCTGCATTTGTGTACTTTTCAGTTCGGACAACGTTTTTTCAAGTTTCTTATTCTTTTTATTAAGCTGCTGTATTAAGCCTGCCTGTATAATAGAACTTGCCAGCTGAACAGAAATAGATTGAAGGATTTCTTTATTCTCATCAATATTAATTTTCTGTGCAGTTAATGAAACTATAATTCCCAATAATTTATTCTTATTATATACGGGAATTATTATTCTTTTTGTTCCGTTAGGTAAAATTACATCCGAATTAAGACATTCTTTTAAACAAGGAGAGATATATATTTCTTTGCTTTTAATTTTTTGTATTACATCCTCCTCATACTTACAAACCAGACCGTATTTTATATCATTTTTAAGAGCAGAATATGTAACTTTAAAGCCTGTTTTATCTTTCATTAAAAAATATGTTTTAAAAGAACCCAGTAAATTGTTTATTTCATCAAGAGCAGATGCTAAAACGGTTTCTATATCATTTGTTTCTCTTATAACAAGTGAAAACCTGTTTAAAATTGCCATTTTAAGCATTTGTGATTGAGCCTGCTCCTGCAATTTGGAATACTTTTGAGCGGAGTTTGTAACCTCACTATATAATTTTTGAAGCTCAGTATATTTTTTTTCAATAGTACTAATTTTATCAAAGGATGTAATATCACGAAAAATTACAACTAAATATTTATCTTTCTTAAATGAATATACATAATAATATATATAATCATCATTGATATTTTGATATGTACAAACTGTATGAAAATTTTCTTTAGATTGAATTAATAAATCAATAGGTGTTTGATTTTGTATGTTTTCCGAAGAAAGAAAATAAAAATTAAAATTAAATCTTTTTTTGAAACTTTCAAAAGAACTGCAATCATAGAAAGAGTTAAGAAATGCTTTATTCTTAAACACAATTTTATTGTCTTTAGAAAAAACACAAACAGAATCAGAATAATTATTAAAATAATCCAGATTTTCCATTATATCCTATTGAAATAAGTAAAAATGATTTACGAAAGCAATATATATACCAAGTAAAGCACCGACAAAAACCTCAAACGGAGTATGACCGAGAAGTTCTTTTAATCGTTCAGCGGGAACCTGTCTTTGTGAATAAAAGTCATCACGTATTTTATTTAAACTTGCGGCTATTTTACCCGTAGCTCGTCTTAGACCTGCGGCATCGTACATAACAACAAGTGAATACCCTATTGCAATGGCGAATTCAACAGATTCGAAACCGCAAATAAATCCGACTGTAGCAGATAGAGCAATAACACCGGCTGTATGTGCACTTGGCATACCTCCTGTTGTTGCTAATACCTGAAAATCAACTTTTTTTGTTTTAAAAATATGTCCGATAAATTTTAGAAGTTGCGCAACAATTGCAGCTTCAATCCCATTTATAATTATCTCATAACTTGTATTTAATAACATTATTGTATCCCCTTGGAAATATCGGATACGATTTCCATTAATATATCCGATTTGATATTTATAGTTTTTAGTATATCACATGCATTATTACAAAGGAATAGTATTTGATTTTTTGCCTGTTCAAGTCCATACATCGCAACATATGTTGATTTTTCAACTTTTTCATCTTTCCCCGGAGTTTTTCCTATTTCTTCAATAGTCGCAGTAACATCCAAAACATCATCATAAATTTGAAATGCGTGACCAAAATATTGCGCAAAAAGTGTAAGCTGATTAACAATCTTTTCGTCTGCACCCGCAATAATTGCACCTGACCTTACTGCGAGCTTAAATAAACATGCGGTTTTATACTCATATATAAACTCTAATGTTTCCTTTGAAATCTTTTTCTTTTCGGAATCCAAATCAACAATCTGACCGGAAATTATACCTTCAACACCTGCAGCATTAAAAAACTCGTTTAATACACACAAAATAACATCAGAAGAAATAGATTTAGGTGTTTTATCTATTATAATTTTAGGAGCATAACTTAAAAGAGCATCACCTGCAAGTGTGGCAGTCGCTTCACCATATACTTTATGGTTAGTCAATTTACCTCTTCTGTAATCATCATTGTCCATACAAGGCAAATCATCATGTATAAGACTTTGACAATGAAGCATTTCAATTGCACAAGCAGTCGGTAATATTTCTTCAATATGAGCACCCAGTTTTAATGATGTTTCAACGGCCATAACAGGACGAAGCCTTTTCCCTCCTGCTAAAAGAGAATATTTCATTGATTCGTATATAGACTCGGGATATATAACTTGAACATATTCATCCAAATGTCTATCCACAATATTTTTTATTTTATTAAATTCCTCTTTAATATCATCTCGCATGATTTACTATGTTTCCTCTTTATACATGTTTTGTTTTGATGTTTTCCTTGATAAATTTCTTTTTTTACTTGAAATTTTTGTCATAATTTTGTTTTGATTAAATTTATGTCTTGCTTCTTCTTTTATGGAAATTTTTGATATTTTGTTTTCATATTCTTGAGCTTCTTTAACAAATTTTTTGTAACTTTCATATCTGGAAACAGACATGTTATCAATTGCTTTTTGAAATGAGCAGCCGCTTTCTCCAACATGAAGACAATTCTTAAAACGGCAGGCTTTATCTATATTCTTAAATTCAGTAAATAAATTTTGAATTTCGGAAGGAAGCAAAAAATCGAATTTTAACTGAGAAAATCCGGGTGAATCAACAATATAAGAATTTTCATCAGTAGATATCAGCTCACAATGTCTTGTTGTATGAACACCTTTTTTTGTTTTATCGCTGATAGGACTTGTCTTTAAATTAGAATTATTTAAAATTGCATTAATTAATGATGATTTTCCGACACCTGATGAGCCGCAAAGAATAGACGTATTATCTTTTAATAAAGGTTTTAATTCTTCTATACCGGTTTTCTGAAGAGCAGAGGTAAACACAATATTATATTTTAAAGGTTCATATATTTTACATACAGCATCTTTTAGTTTGTCTGTATCAACAATATCTTCTTTATTAAAACAAAGTATCGGAACTATTTTATGGTACTCACAATGAGCAATATATCGGTCAAGTTGTTCAAAATTTAAATCGGGCTCTTTTAAAGCTGAAACAATAATTACTTGAGATATATTTGCAGCCTTAGGACGAGAAATAAGCGATGTTCTTTCTTTGACAGATGAAATAAAAGCCTGCATGGAATTAATGTCAAATTGTTCCAACACGACAAAATCACCTGTAAATACCTCAAGATTTTGTTTTTTTAATACACTTCTTAATTTTGCTTCAACAATTCCTTCAGAGGTACTTACATAATAAAAATCGGAAAATATCTTTATTACACGCCCTAACATAATAAAAATAGTACAACAATAATAAAAAATATGTAAGAAGTTTTATTGAACAGGTTTTTTATAAAATGACTTAATACCGAGCTGATAAATTAAATCTTCGGCACAAGCCTGAAGAGATTCAAACTTTAAATCAGATTCGGATATTTTGCCTTCATCACATAATTTTTTAAAATGAGAAAGTTTCGTATCCGTTTCTTCAATGTGTTTAATAATCAATTCATCAACTTTACTTTCTGTTTCCTGCTTTTTGTTGTTTTCAACAAATCGAGGAATGATTTCATCTGATTGATTAATATTACTTCTAAAACTGAATGACTTTAGACCTGAAACATTAAGTTCCATAGTAACTCCCAACCATTGTCACTAACTAACCACATTTATATAAAAAATTTTTTTTATTCTCAAATTCACATAAAAAATTTTTTGTTACAAATCTTAATGTGAATAAAAACATAATTATTAAAATGTACAGAAATTTGTTGTTTAAGTTATAATTAGAAACGAAAATAGAAGTGTATAAAAAGAAAAGAGAAAAAAATGGTAGAATCAAAGAAAATTGAAATTCCTGTTGGAGGTAAAACGGTTACCATAGAAACAGGTAAATATGCGAAATCAGCTACCAGCTCAGTAACAGTAAGATGCGGAGATACAATGTTATTTGTACATTGCTGCGTCAGCAAAGAACCAAGAGTTGGAATAGATTTTTTCCCGTTACTAATTGATTATGAAGAAAGAATGTCTGCAATAGGAAGAATTCCCGGCGGATATAACAGAAGTGAAGGCAAAGCAAGTGATAAAGCTATTCTCATTTCTCGTTTAATAGACAGACCAATAAGACCTTTATTCCCTAAAGGTTACAGAAATGATATTCAAATTGTTGCACAATTATTCAGCTATGATCAGGAAAATCAGCC